>JBGSNJ010000081.1:0-13345 GCA_041739715.1 Aestuariivirga sp. | reverse complement strand
CCAGCCTCGTCGCATTCGGAAACATCACGGACTACGGGACCAACTGGGCCTTCGTGCAGCATGTCATGCGCATGGATACCGTGTTTCCGGACTCGACGATCAGATACCGCGCCATCGACAACACAACGCTTCAGACGGTCGCCTATGCGGCAATCATCGCCGCGGAGACACTGACCGCGATCCTGTGCTGGATAGGAGCCGTGAAGCTGTTGGCGGCCGCTCGAGGCGACGCCAGGGGCTTTCAACGTGCCAAGACCTTTGCCATTCTGGGTTTGACCTGCGGCTTCCTGGTCTGGCAGGTCGGCTTCCAGTCGATCGGCGGCGAGTGGTTCGGCATGTGGATGTCGACGTCATGGAATGGCGAGGACTCTGCCTTCCGTGACTACATCACCATTTTGGCCGTGCTAATCTACGTTGCGGTACCCGAGCCGGACCTTACCTGAGAACGGCCATGCGTCGGCCTGTGATTGAGGCTTGCAGAAAATGGCGTGGCTGCCAGTCACGGCTACTGCCAGCGGGCTTCAGATCAGGACTCCGCTTGCCCCTTTGAGAGTGCAGTCAATCGGTTGAAATCTGCTGCGGCGCTCGTAAACAGCTCTTGCATGCGGCCCGGCTCCCACAGGACAATCGCGGCTCCGCATGATCGCGCTGCAGGTGCCGGTTTCCAACCTTTGCGCCGTGGAGCGCGCCTGCAGGCATCCAATGAAAAGGAACCTGCCTGCTAATGCTCGCCGGGTCGATCTGCTGAGGCCAGTCCGTTCACGTCTTCGATCTTCTCGATGAGGTCGGATGAGCCGGCTGCGGCCAAATCGACCGACAGGCTCCGGCCTCCCTCAAAGCGCGCCTGGGCAAACCCGAAAACACTGGTCTGCAGCGAAACGAGAGACCTCATCGCGACATTCCCGCCGCTGCCGTTCCACGTCACGACATCACCGCGCCAGCGCAAGGCCTGGCGATAGAGGCGGACGATGCGCTGGCCGGCGAATGCGGCACCGCACCCGAAGATCAACGCGAGCCACCAGGCAACCCGCATCTGGAAGGCGCCATCGACGCGAGATGAACCGACAAAGGCCCAGACCCAAGCGATCAGGACCGAGAGGGCCAGTGAGAGAAGCAGTGCGACCCAGTATCCCAATCCCGGCGAAACGGTCCGCCAGCCTGCGACAGGTTTGGGCCGAAGGAACACAAGGGCGCACGTGGCCAGAGCCGCACCGGCGACGGGAGGCGCAAGCACGGAGATCAAACCCGGTGTCGTGACATAAGTTTCCATCGCTCAAGACTAACTGCAGCCACTAAACGAATTCTCAAGTCGCGACAAAACCGGCTCCTCAGCTACGTCGCCCTGCCCCACCCCCCCGGCAAGCTCTTCCTGCCCATGTCCATGGGGTGGGATCGGCCAAAAAAGTTGCGGCGGCCAGTACGTGCCAGGCCGCCGCGATTGTCCAAGACTAGTCGGTCGCCGTCAGGCTGCCTTGCCGGCTGCCTTCGCACTCGCCTTGCCCCTGATCCGGAACGCGAAAGCGACAAGGAAGATACCGAAGATCAGGGCATAGGTGCCGATCACCCAGATTACGGCGAGCGCACCGGCCTCCGGTTGGGCCAGGATGAAGAAGGCGAAGATCACCGAGATCAGGCCCGAAAGACCCATCCAGAACTCTCCGGTAATCTCCTTCCGCAGGCGGATGGCCGTGACGATCTGCAGAACGCCGGTGGCGAGGCTCCAGGCTGCGATGAAGAGAAGCAGTCCGAGTGCAGTAATGCCGGGCTTGAACAGCGTGATGAGGCCTGCCGCCACGCCGATGACGCCCTGAAGGCCAACCAGCCAGCGGTCGTCGATTTCCGTCTTGCCCGTCACCAGGCCGAACAAGGAGACAACACCATCGGCAAGTGCGTAGGCACCCCACACCAGCACGAGGCTGGCCAACGTAATGGCCGGATTGACAAAGGCCAGGATGCCGAAAGCGATGCCAAACAGCCCGCGGATCAGAAACATCCACCAATGCTTCGAAAGAAAGTCAGTCATATCCCCTACCCCTTCTTGTCATCAGCCGATCGGGAGTGAGCGGCCGATCATGAGTTGTTCATGCACTTGTAGTACTTCTTGTTATAGTGGCGGTTCCACCGCTCCGATCCGCGCACGCCGCCGCCAATGGCGCCGGTTCCGGCTCCGATCCCCGCGCCTATGGCGGTTGACTTCTTGCCGCCGACAATGGCGCCGACGCCCGCCCCGATGCCTGCGCCGAGGAGCGTGCCGCCGACCACATTCACGGCCATCTTGTCATCCGCGTACTTGCGTGCCTGATTCTGGCACTTCCTCTGCTTGCTGCTGGCGGCTTCGACACCGCTGGCGGCCAGCGTGACCGTCAACAGCAATACGGCGAAAAAGGTGATGGCGACCTTGAATGACTTCATATCTAAACTCCCTTGCTCTGGTTGCAGTTTAGGCTGGATTCGCCTTTCTGTCATCGCGTCTCTGCTTGCCGAAGCAATACAGCACGCGTCCCAAAGGTCCTTTGGTGGAACGATCAACCTGCCGAAACTTCGTGGCGACGCCATGTCGATGATCGGGACGATCGAATGCTCTCTCTGATTGTACTTTATGTCGCTTAGTCTCTCGATAATTGTCTTTTTCGAAGCAGGAAAACGGCGTCATCTCGCCAGGTCCTTCAGCCGGCTCGATTCAGCTGCATGGTGGTGACGTTGGGCCCGCCCTTGCCCGGCTGCCCCCGCCATGGCAAGTCTTCGGCCGGTTCAAAGGGAGAAATGGCGTGAAGATACTCGTGATCGGCGGCGGCGGCATGGTTGGCGTGAAGCTCATCAACCGGCTGAGTGCGGACGGCAAGCTTGGCGGCACGTCGATCTCAAAGATCACCCGCCACGATGTCGTGCTCTCGCCGCCGCCACCGGCTTCGAGCTTTCCCATCGAAACCCTGATCGGAGATCTGTCGGTTCCGGGAGAGGCGGAGAAGCTGGTGGCCGAAAAGCCCGACATGATCTTCCACCTCGCCGCGATCGTCTCGGGCGAAGCGGAGGCGAACTTCGAAAAGGGCTATCAGATCAACCTGGACGGAACACGCTATCTCTTCGAAGCGATCCGCAAGGCGGACGGCGGCTACAAGCCCAAGGTGATCTTCACGTCATCCATCGCGGTCTTCGGGGCACCGTTTCCCGATGCCATACCGGACGATTACTTCACCACACCGCTCACCAGCTATGGAACGCAGAAGGCCGTCTGCGAACTGCTTCTGGCAGACTATTCGCGGCGCGGCTTCTTCGATGGCGTCGGCCTGCGTTTTCCGACCATCTGCGTGCGTCCGGGCAAACCAAATCTCGCCGCCTCGGGCTTCTTTTCCAACATCATCCGCGAGCCTCTCGCGGGTCAAGAGGCTGTTCTTCCCGTGGGCGAGGACGTCCGTCACTGGCATGCCTCGCCCCGCACCGCCATCGGCTTCCTCATCCATGCCGCAACAATGGATACGGGCGTGCTCGGAGCCCGCCGCAACGTGACGCTTCCTGGGGTGTCCTGCACGGTGGGAGAGCAGATTGCGGCACTTCGCAAGGTTGCCGGCGACGTTGTGGTCGCACGGATCCGCCGCGAGCCAAATGAAACCATCATGAAGATCGTGTCCGGCTGGCCGCGGAACTTCGAAGCGCGCCGCGGACGCGACTTGGGCTTCGAAGCAGAAAGGAGCTTCGAGGATATCATCCGCGTGCATATCGCAGACGAGCTGGGCGGGAAGATCGCCTGATGGCGCGACGCGCGTCGGCCGAGGCGTTGTCGCGCTACTGCCATGATCTCCTGCAGTCCGCGGGCGCTGATCAAGCCTCGGCCGAGGCCGCAACCTGGGCCGTTCTTCATGCGTCACTGCTTGGCGTCGACAGCCACGGCGTCAGGCTCTTGCCCTGGTATGCCAACGGCCTGCGCGCGGGGCTGATAAAGGGGGCGCCTAAAATCACTGTCAGCAACCCGCGGCGTGCCGTCGCCATGGTGAACGCCGATGGCGGGCTCGGGCATCTGGCCATGTACAGGGCGATGGACGAGGCCTGCAGCATCGCGCGCGACTGCGGGATCGGCATGGCGGCCGTGGTCCATTCCACCCACTTCGGTGCGGCGGGTGCCTATACGCTTGCCGCAGCGGAGTCCGGTTTCATCGGCATGGCCACCTCGAACTCCGGTGCCTTCGTCGTGCCGCATGGCGGTTCCCTGCCGATCCATGGAACAAACCCCATCTCTCTCGCCGCGCCCAATCCCGGTGGCGACCACTTCCTGCTCGACATGGCAACCAGTTCAATTCCCTGGAACAAGGTCCTGCGATACCGCGCCGAAGGATTGGCGCTGCCGGAGGGCGCTGCCGTGGACCCGACGGGCCGCTTCGTCACAGACCCACGTGACGCCGTGGCGCTGGCGCCGGCTGGCGGTGCCGATTTCGGCTTCAAGGGCGCCGGCCTTGCTGGACTGGCCGAGATTCTCGGCGGTGTGCTGACGGGCATGCGCCTGTCGGTGGAGCAGGACGGCACGCAGATTGCGGATCGCGAACTCGGCCATTTCGTCATGGCAATCGATCCGACTCTGCTCATGCCGCTCCAGGCCTTTGGCGTCCGTCTGCAGGACTATCTTGATGCCTTCAAGCGCGAGCCGGGCATCATGGCGGCCGGCGGCCCGGAATGGGCGCATCGGCGCGAGAGGGAGGTTCATGGCATTCCGCTCCCCGATGGCCTCTACGCCGAGTTGAGGGCGGCCGCTCAAACGGCCGGGAT
This sequence comes from Aestuariivirga sp., assembly GCA_041739715.1. Classification (GTDB taxonomy): domain Bacteria; phylum Pseudomonadota; class Alphaproteobacteria; order Rhizobiales; family Aestuariivirgaceae; genus Aestuariivirga. Next base: position 8,587 of record JBGSNJ010000081.1, on the reverse strand, counting down.
CGAATTCGGGCTCTGACGCCCTGCCATGCGCCGTCCGCAAGCCTCCTGTAGCGGATGCGATGGAAGCTCCGCCTGGCAAGGCTTAAACAGCGGGCATGGCGCCTGATTCAGCAGAGAACCGAACGGCCGGCATCCTGTGGATGCTGGCGACCATGTTCTGTTTCATCTCGCTCGATGCCATAATGAAGCACCTGCTTGAGACCTATTCTCTCGTCCAGGTGACCTGGGGCCGTTTCTTCTTCGCGACCATTGTGGCCCTGGCGGTCTGCGCACCGCGCCTGCGCACGCTGGCGATCAGCCGGTCGCCAGGACTACAGCTCACCCGCTCGGTCCTTCTCATGTCCACGACCGGCGTGTTCAACGCAGGTATCCGGACAACACCTCTGGCGACGGCAACAACCATCATGTTCCTGTCGCCCATCCTCGTGACATTGCTGTCCATTCCACTGCTGGGCGAGAAGGTCGGGCTGCGCCGCTGGATCGGAATCATGCTGGGGTTCGCCGGGGCGTGCATCGTCGTGCGTCCTTGGCAGGAAGGCCTGGGCGGCATCAGCGCAGGCGTGATGCTGCTGCTCGTCGCCGCTCTACTCAATGCCAATTACCAGATCATCACGCGGAAGGTGCGCGGAGACGAACCGCTCACATCCCTGCTCTACACTGCTGTAGCGGGGGCGATCGTTACCAGTTTCCTGGTTCCGTGGTTCTGGTCCTGGCCGACGCCGATGGACTGGCTCCTACTCGTCGGCAGCGGGGTTGCGGGTGGACTGGGACACCTTTGCCTGATCCGGGCGTTCCGCGCGGCGCCGGCCTCCGTCGTTGCGCCCTTCTCGTACTCCTCATTGATCTGGGCCACGCTCTTCGGTTTTGCCATCTGGGGCGACTGGCCCGACCTGTGGACGTGGGCCGGTGCAACCATTATCATCGGGTCAGGCCTGTACATCTTTCACCGGGAGCGGCAGCAGCATGAAAACCGTTGAATTCACCGCGATGAAGGACGGAACGCGCGAGGATTATCTGTTCCTGAAGCCACTCGAAGACGAGCACGTGAAGGGAACGGGCGACCGCGTGCTGCGGGAGTTGCGATTGCAGGAAGACGAGACGCTTCCCGGCTACAAGATCTCGCGGCTCGAGCATGGCCTGCAGGCAGCCACGCGCGCCTGGAGCGATGGTGCGGACATGGATTGGGTGGTGGCTGCCCTGCTTCACGACATTGGCGACGGACTGGCGCCGCAGAACCACGATCGCTTTGCGGCAGAGATCCTTCGTCCCTATCTGCGAGAGGAAGTGGTCTGGACCATCGAGCACCATGCATCCTTCCAGATGTACTACTACGCTCATCACTATGGCTGGAACCAGCACGAGCGCGAGAAGTACCGCGCTTCGCCCTATTTCCAGTCCTGTGTGGACTTCTGCGAACGCTGGGATCAGTCCTCATTCGATCCGGCCTTCGCCACCAAGCCGCTCGCCTTCTTCGAACCACTGGTGAGAGAGGTTTTCGCCCGCAAGGCCCATGACCCGGCAGTCGTCCAAGCGGGTACCGTTAGAGGTCTGCCCGCCAAGCTGGCCGCCGCCCAGTAATCATTCGCCGCTTGCAGACCAAACATGCCGCGCCGTGGCTGGCGCGGACTCTGCTTGTGTTCCATGAGCAGAGTCCATGAACCTGCCAACCCAAAACAAGGATCTGATCGGCGTAGCCTCTCTGGCGATGGGCGTAGTCGTGTTTTCGCTGCAGGACGCCATCATCAAGTCGATCAGCGGGGACTATCCGGTCACCATGGCGATCGTCGTCCGCTGCCTGGTCGCCCTGCCCTTGCTTCTCCTCATGGTGCAGATCGAAGTGGGCCTGGGCCGGTTGCTCAGCCGGAATGCGGGCGTCCTGATCCTGCGCGGGATCATCCTGCTTGTCGCTTATACGACCTACTTCATGTCGCTGGCAGCCCTGCCGCTGGCCGAGGCGATCGCCTTGTTCTTCACCGCACCGCTGATCATCACGTTGCTCTCCGGCCCGCTGCTCGGCGAACGCGTAAGCCTGCAAGCCTGGGTGGCCGTTATCGTCGGGTTCATCGGTGTACTGATCATCCTCCGACCCGGGTCGGCGCTCTTCGAGCCGGCAGCGCTGCTGAGCCTCGTGAGTGCCACGACCTATGCCCTGTCCATGGTCATTGCGCGGCGCATCGGGGTAACCGAAGCCGCCACCGTGATGGCCTTCTACCAGAACGGCGTCTATCTTCTTGGAGCAAGTCTTGCGGCAATCGCCTTTGCAATGGTCGGCATCGAGGAGCTGGGACACCCAAGCCTCGACTTCCTGGTCCGGCCCTGGTCGACCCCCAGGAGTCTTGATCTCGTGCTGATGGCGGTGTGCGGGATCATTGCAGCCTTCGGCATGTTTCTTCTGACCAATGCCTATCGCAGCGCCAAGGCAAGCCTGGTGACGGTTTTCGAGTACACCGGCATGATCTGGGGACCGCTGTGGGGCTATCTTTTCTTCAGTGAGATCCCAAGCTGGTCGACGGCCACGGGCATGGCGCTGATCATTGCCGCGGGGATCTTCGCAGTCCGGACAGCGGCCGGGCAACCGGCCGAACCGAAGCAAGAACTTACCTGATCAGGTCGCAGCTGGTGCACCTCCGCCGAGCTGCCGCAGCACCAGAACCATGGACGCATGGGCTTCGCCTACGCCCACATTGACGATCTTGTGCGGCAGGTCGCCTCTGAAACGGAGGGCTTCGCCGGCCTTCACCCGCCGGATTTCGTCACCGGAGGTCACTTCCAACTCACCTTTCAGGATGTAGAGGTGCTCGACGGTGCCCATCGGATGCGGGTCGGATTCGAGCACACCTCCTCCTTGGGCCTGGAAGTCGTACCACTGTACCTGCTCCACCAGGTTCAGCGGGCCAGCGATAGCAAGCCGGCAGCGGCCATCCTGGCTCTCGAGGATCGGCACAGCCGACTTCTGCTGATGCTCGAGGAATACGTCCTTGCTTTCCGTTCTGAGCACTTCGTCGATGGTTGTGTCCAGCGCCCGGGAGAGCCGGTAAACAGTTGACAATGTTGGGTTTGTCTCATTTCTCTCAATCTGGGAAATGATCGACTTCGCAACGCCGGAGTGCTCGGATAGATCACCCAGCGACATGTTGTAGGCCTTCCGAAGGCGCTGGATGGTCTTGCCCAGCGAGGGGGTAGGATCAAATCCCGGTGACTCCGGTGGTTTCTTGCCGCGACGCGTTGACATTTCGTCGTCCTGTTATTAGAACTAGTGTTCTCTAAAACGAACACAGCCAATGAACGGTGACTTGAGAGGCCTCAGTTACAGCAGTTTCGTCTGAATAATCAAACGAATTCTGAAAATTGAGCGAACCTCGTACGAAAGACCGAACGTTTGCTGGAGCGAACACGGGCAGGACGATGAGTACGATCAAGGTCATTGACCAGCATGGTGTAAGCCACATTCTCGACGCCGTGGAAGGCTGGCGGGTCATGGAAATCATCCGTGAACACGGGTTCGATGTTGCAGGCCTCTGCGGCGGTGCCTGTGCCTGCGCCACCTGTCATGTCGAGGTGGATGGAGAATGGTTGTCCCAGCTTCACCCCGCCAATGACGACGAGGAGGCCATGCTGGACCAGGTTCCCCTTCTGACCGACGGTTCGCGGCTGTCATGCCAGATCATTTTCACGCCTGAGCTCGCCGGCCTGCAAGTCAGGCTCGTGGCCAACGGGTGAGGACACAGAATGCGTTACTTTCCGATTTTCTATGACCTGAGGGACCGGCTCGTGGTTGTCGTCGGCGGCGGCGAAGAAGCACTTCGCAAAATCCGGCTGCTGCTCAAGACGGAAGCACGGATCGCCGTGATTGCGGAGGATCTTCATCCGGAGCTGGCAGCGGAGCCGCGCGTCACATGGCTGGCCAAGTCCTATGCGAAGGAACTGCTTTCCGGGGCGGCACTGGTGTATTCGGCCGATCCGGCCTTGAACGGGACAGTGGCGCAAGATGCGGCTTTGATGGATCTGCCGGTCAATGCCGTCGACAACCCCGGCATCTCGACCTTCATCGTGCCCTCCATCGTGGATCGCGACCCATTGATCGTGGCCATCGGCACCGAAGGGACCGCTCCGATCCTGGGACAAGGTCTACGGGCACGCATCGACGCGATGATTCCGCCAGCGCTTGGACCGCTGGCCCGCGCCGCCTCGGCCCTGCGCGAAAGGGTTGCCGCGACAATACCGGCCGGCAATCGCCGCCGCTCCTTCTGGACGCGTTTCTTTTTCGGCGATGTTCGAGATGCCTTTGTCGCCGGCGAAACAGTCAACTACCTCGCTGGGGTGGAAGGGCTCTTCACCAATGAAGCCGCTCCGCCGGTCGGCCGCGTTTCCTTCATCGGTGTCTCATCGGATGACCCGGAGCTTCTCACCATCAAGGCTCAGCGCAAGCTGCAAGAAGCCGATATCATCGTGTACGACACTGGCATCGATGCGGGAATTCTGGAGGTTGCCCGGCGCGACGCTGTCCGTCGTCCCGTTGCAGGCCGGCTCTTCGATGGAACCGATCAGATCCTCATCCGGGAAGCCAAGGCCGGCAAGCACGTTGTGAGGTTGTCCTGCGGTGAACCGTCCTTGGAGGAAACCGTTGCAGTGGCTGCGGAAGGCGTCGCCTTCGAGACTGTCCCGGGGATATCCCCGGCTCGGGTAACCAAAGCTGAACCCTTTCCGTCCCATGACGCGCTCCGCGACGCCATTCTGAGAGCTGCATCATGACCACGACAGAGAAGGGACAGATCGTCACCGCGAACCGTCTGCGCGACGGCATCGCAGTCTTCCTGACTCGCTCCGGCGAGTGGAGCGAGGCGATCGACGATGCGGTTCTGGCGCTGGAACCAGAAGCTGCAAATGCTCTGGAGCAACGCGCCAGGCTGGCGGAACAGGCCTGCCTGGTGACCGGCTCCTACCTCGTGGATGCGGAGCGGCGTGCCGGCCAGGTTCGGGCTGCCCACATCCGCGAGCGCATGCGGGCCCTGGGGCCGACGGTCCGCCCGGATCTCGGCAAGCAGGCCGAAGGCAAGGCCAACAGCTTTGCTGCGCCTGAGGGAGTGTGAGCCATGTACCGCTATGACGAGTTTGACCATCAGTTCGTGCGCGAGCGCACGGCCCAGTTCCGCGACCAGGCTGAGCGGCGCTTGCGCGGCGAACTGGCCGAGGATGAGTTCCGGCCGCTGCGCCTGATGAACGGCCTCTACCTGCAGCTTCACGCCTACATGCTGCGGGTGGCGATACCCTATGGCACGCTGTCAGGCCGTCAGATGCGCCAACTCGCCATGATCGCCGACAGGTATGACAAGGGGTACGGCCACTTCACAACGCGCCAGAACATCCAGTACAACTGGATCAAGCTGGAAGAAACTGCCGATATTCTTGGCCATCTTGCCGATGTCGAGATGCATGCCATCCAGACCTCGGGCAACTGCATCCGCAATGTGACGACGGATCACTGGGCCGGTGCCGCAGCGGACGAGATCGCCGATCCCCGGCCCGTCGGCGAATTGTTGCGCCAATGGTCCTCGCTTCATCCCGAGTTCTCCTACCTGCCGCGCAAGTTCAAGATCGCGGTGACAGGTGCCCCGCATGATCGCGCCGCGGTGAAGGTTCACGACATCGGCCTGCGCCTTCACAGGAACGCCGAAGGCAAGGCCGGATGGGAAGTGATCGTCGGCGGCGGACAGGGCCGGACTCCGATGATCGGCGTCACCGTCCGCGACTTCCTGCCCGAGCACGAACTGATCGGCTATCTCGAGGCCATCATGCGCGTCTATAACCTCTACGGGCGCAGGGACAACAAGTACAAGGCGCGCATCAAGATCCTCGTCCACGAACTGGGCGCCGAGACTTTCAAGGCTGAGGTCGAGGCGGAGTATGCCCGGAAGCCGCAGGCCTCCACTGAAGTGGAGGAGCGCGAGTTGACCCGCATTGCGGCCTATTTCGCGCCACCGCCCTTCGAGAAGCTGCCGCGCTGGTCAGCCGCTTTCGAGGAGGCACGGCTGGCGGAACCGGCCTTCGCACGCTGGGCCCGCAACAACCTGGCGGCCCACAAGGTGGATGGCTACACCATCGTCAACATCTCGCTGAAGCCCGAAGGCGGCATCCCGGGCGACGCCACCGGCGATCAGATGCGCCTGATGGCGCAACTCGCCGAAGATTATTCTCATGACGAGCTACGCGTGAGTCATGCGCAGAACATCGTGCTTCCGCATGTAAGGAAGGATGATGTCTTCGCCGTCTGGCAGGCACTCGAGGCGGCCGGTCTGGCTACACCGAACTATGGCCTTGCCGGCGACATCATCGCCTGCCCTGGCCTCGACTACTGCGCGCTGGCGACAGCACGTTCGATCCCCGTGGCCCAGTCGATCTCGCGCAAGTTCGCCGACATCGGCCGCCAGGAAGAGATCGGTCAGATCAAGATCAATATCTCGGGCTGCATCAACGCCTGTGGCCACCATCATGTCGGCCACATCGGCATCCTCGGCCTCGACAAGAAGGGCGAGGAATTCTACCAGATCACACTTGGCGGATCCTCCGCCGAGCACTCGTCGATCGGCACCATCCTCGGTCCGGGCTTCGCGGGCCACGAGGTGGCAGATGCCATTGACAAGATTCTCGAGACCTATCTGAAGATCCGCGAACCCGGCGAGGAGTTCATCGCCGCCTATCGCCGTGTTGGCCCCAAACCTTTCAAGGAGGCTCTCTATGCCGCTGCTTAAGAACAATGCCTTGGTAGGCGACACCTGGCTGATCCTCGGCAACGACGATGCGCTGCCCGCAAGCGGCGACGTTATCGTACCTTTCGCGCGGCTGCTGCGCGAGTTCGAGTCTCTCGCCAGGCGATCCGGCAAGCTCGGCGTGGTCTTTGCCAATGTTGACCGCGCCGAAGCCCTTGCGACATTCCTGCCGCGACTTTCAGTGGTGGTCCTGCACTTCACCGCCTTCAACGATGGCCGGGCCTACTCGCTGGCGCGGCAGCTTCGGGAATTCGGCTACCGCGGCGAAATCCGTGCCACCGGCAACGTCCTGCCCGATCAGCTGCAGTTCATGCTGCAGGTGGGTTTCGATGCCTTCGAAATCGGCGACCGATTTCCGCTGCAGGTCTGGCAGGCCGCGTCGAAGCAAATGTCGCTGGCCTATCAGCGCGGACTCTTCCGCCGCAGCGCCGAGTCCGAGATATGGACCGAGCGCCACACTGACGCGGAACCCTGGCTGGAACAGCCGCACGCAGGATAACGAAAGTGGACAAGTCCATATTCGAGACCTATGCCGGGCTGGAAGCCAAGGCCTTGCTGGAGCCCGTATTGCGCGCCTTCAAGGGCCGGGCCGCCGTCGTATCGTCCTTCGGCGCGGAGTCGGCCATTCTCCTGCACATGGTCGCCGCCGTCGATCCCTCCACGCCTGTGATCTTCCTCGATACCGGCAAGCACTTCTGGGAAACCCTGCACTACCGCGCCAAGCTGATCGACCGGCTGGGATTGACCGATGTCAGGTCGGTCTCTCCCAACGCCGAGGAACTTGCAACGGCGGATCCGGACGGTACACTCTACAAGGTGAATGGCGATCAGTGCTGCCACATCCGCAAGACACTGCCATTGCAGCGGGCACTGGAGGGCTTTGACGTGGTCATCTCCGGCCGCAAGCGCTACCATGGCGCCGCGCGCGCGACGCTGGAGTTCCTGTCCCTCGCCGACGGCCGCCTGAAGGTGGAGCCTCTTGCGGGATTCTCGGCACTCGATCTTGATGCCTATCGCAAGGCCCACGATCTTCCGCAGCATCCGCTGACGGAGATCGGCTATTTCTCGATCGGCTGCGAACCCTGCACGGTGCAGGGCGGCAGTGAGGCCGACCCGCGGGCGGGCCGCTGGGCCGGAACGTCCAAGACGGAGTGCGGCATTCACTGGACGCACAATGGCAAGGACATGCCGCCGGAAGTGACCGGCAGGCTGTCGTTGGTCTGACGAGACAACTGCGGCTAGACACCATCATCGGGCGCGTGCCAACGCATGGCCCGAAGAGTGGGCGGCGCGCATCCGGGGAAGAGAGGGCCGATGGATGACTTGCTGATCTTCGCCGCCGTGGGCTTCTTCGCGCAGCTCATCGATGGCGCCCTCGGCATGGGTTACGGCGTCATCTCGTCGGTGGTTCTGCTTGCCTCGGGCGTTCCGCCCGCGCATACCTCGGCGAGCGTCCATGCTGCGAAGCTCTTTACCACGGCGGCGTCCGGAACCTCACACATCATTCATGGCAACGTCGACCGCCGGATTCTTATCCTCCTTTGTGCGGCCGGAACCATCGGCGGCATCGTTGGTGCCCTGGTTCTGGTCAATGTTGCCGGACAGCAGATCCGGCCCTTCGTCTTCGGCTATCTGATGATCATGGGGTTTGTCATCCTGTGGCGCGGCCTCATGCTGCCTGCCAATCGATCCGTGCCTGGCCGCTTCATCGTGCCCCTGGGGGCCACCGGCGGCTTCCTGGATGCCATCGGCGGTGGTGGCTGGGGTCCGGTGGTTACGTCAAGCCTGATCGGCGCTGGCGCCCCGCCGCGCTATGTGGT
>JBGSNJ010000080.1:0-4980 GCA_041739715.1 Aestuariivirga sp. | reverse complement strand
GGCGGCATGACGGGCCTCGCGGGCGGCGGCAATCCGGCCGGCAGCGAGATCGTCATCAGCTTCGAACGCCTTGCAGGTATCGAAGAGATCGACACGGCTTCGGCCACCATGACGGTGAAGGCCGGAACGCCGCTCGAGACCTGCCAGCAGGCCGCAACCGAAGCCGGGCTCTTCCTTGCGCTTGATCTCGGCGCGCGCGGCTCATGCCAGATCGGCGGCAATCTCGCCACCAATGCCGGCGGCATCCGCGTGATCCGCTACGGCATGACGCGCGAGCAGGTGCTGGGGCTCGAGGCCGTGATGGCCGACGGGACCGTCGTCACATCGCTCAACAAGATGCTGAAGAACAATGCGGGCTACGACCTGAAGCAGATCTTCATCGGCTCGGAAGGCACCCTCGGCCTCATCACCCGCGCCGTGCTGCGGCTCCATCCGCCGCCGGGCGAGATCGTCACCGCGCTCTGCGCGCTTGCCAATTTCGACGATGTCGTGACGCTGCTGCGCCGCGCGCAGGGCAGTCTCGGCGGCATCGTCGCCTTCGAGGCCATGTGGCGCGACTACTTCGCCTTCAATGCCGCGGCACTCGGCCTGAGCTTCTTCGCCGATGAGCACGGCTTCTGGATCATCCTCGAAAGCACCATGGAAAAGGAAGCCGTCGAGTCCTTCCTGGCCGCCTGCATCGAAGACGGCCTCGTCGCCGACGCGCTGATCGCCCAGTCCGAGGCGCAGGCGCGGCAGATCTGGTCGGTGCGCGAGGGCTACCCGATCGAGAAGCTGCCCAATCTGCTGAACTTCGACGTAAGCCTGCCCATCGCGCGCATCGGCGCATATGCCGAGGCCTGCACCGCAGCACTCATGGCGACATGGCCCGCGGCGCATGTTTCCTTCTACGGCCATGTGGGCGACAGCAATGTCCATATCTGCGTGTCCACGCGCTATGGCCCCGGCGAGGACATGCACAGCGTCGACGACATCGTCTATGGAACCCTCAGGGACTTCGGCGGCTCGATCTCGGCGGAGCACGGCATCGGCACGCTGAAGCGGCCCTATCTGCATGTCTCCCGCAGCCCGGCCGAGCTCGCCCTCATGCGCCAGCTCAAGCAGGCGCTGGATCCGAAGGGCATCCTCAATCCCGGCAAGGTCATCTGATGGACGGCCTGATCCGCGCGGTCAACGCGCCGCTGGCCTTCCGGCTTGTACTGGCGCTCCCCGCGATCATCATGCTCTCGCGCTTCGCCCTGTCCGGCGGCGGGCTTGGCCACGTCCTGCAGGCCTCGGGCGAGTGGGCGGCGCGCCTCCTCATCGTGACGCTGGCAATCACACCCATCCGCATGATCTTCAAGAGGCACCATTGGCCCATGTGGCTGTTCAAGCGCCGCCGCGACCTGGGCCTTGCCGCCTTCCTCTACGCTTTGCTTCATCTGGCCATCTACGTGGTACGGCAGTCCAGCATCCACGTCGTACTCTATGATCTTCAGTACAAGGAGTATTTCACCGGCTGGCTGGCGCTGGCGATCATGCTGATGCTGACGCTGATCAGCAACGACTGGTTGCTGCACAGCCTCGGCCTGTGGTGGAAAAGACTGCAGCGCGCGGTCTATCTCGCGGCTCTGGCCGTCTTCCTTCATTGGATCTGGATGAAGCTCGACGACACGCCGGCGCTCGCGCATTTCGTCCCCCTCGTCCTGCTCGAAGCCTGGCGCCTGTGGTACCGTTTCGCCCGCCCCGGCGCGCACCGCGCTGAAGGTCCGCCGTGAGCGCAGGTCAGGCCGTCTCCCGGAGCGGCTCGGCGGTCTCGCTTCCGAGCAGGCTGCCCAGGGCCGTGGCGGCTTGCGGCCGGCCGAAATAGAAGCCCTGCAGCTGGTTGCAGCCGGAAAGCCGCATCAGCTGGGCTTCCTCTTCCGTCTCCACGCCCTCGGCGATGATGTTTGCCGACAGTCCCTTGGCGATCAGGATCGTGCCCTGCACAACCTGCTGGGCGGCGATGTCCGTCGAGATCGAATGGGTGAGCGAGCGGTCCAGCTTGATCTTGTTGAAGCCATATTCGCGCAGGTATCCCACGCTGGCATATCCGGTGCCGAAGTCATCCAGCGCGACGGTCACGCCAAGGCCCTGGAGCTCCCGGATCACCTGCTTCGCCCGCGCCGGGTTCCGGATCAGCACCGACTCGGTGAATTCCACTTCGAGGCGGTGAAGCGGCAGCCCCGCCTCACCGGCAATGCGGATGATATCGGGAACCAGCTGCGGATTGGCGATCTGCACCGGGGAGATATTGACGGCCAGTTTGAGGTCATGCCACTGCACCATGTCGCGGCAGGCAATGCCAAGGATCAATGCGCTGAGACTGTCGATCAGGCCATGCTCCTCGGCCACCGGGATGAAGCGGTCAGGCGCCAGTTCGCGCGGCGATGACTTGGGCCAGCGGGCCAATGCCTCCACGCCCACGATCGACCGGTCGCGCGAGTCGACCATGGGCTGGTAGGCCACGTCGAACTCGCCGCGCGCGATGAAGGCCCGGAGCTCGTTTGCGATGGTGAGATCCTCGATGCGCTTCAGGTCCAGCGTTGCGTCGAAGCGGCGCCAGCGGTTGCGCCCATTGTCCTTTGCGTCATACATCGCGATGTCGGCCCGCCGCATCAGCTCGGATGGGTCGAGCGGCTCGTTCCCCAGTTCGGCAATGCCGATGCTGGCGCCAATGCTGGCGATGCGGCCGTCGATGTCGAAGGGCTCCTTCACGAAGGCAAGAACGCGCCGCGCAATCTGCTCGCCGCGCCTTGCCGCAGACTCCCCGGTCACCAGCACGGCGAACTCGTCGCCACCCAGGCGCGCGATGAGTCCGTCGCCGGCCACCACGCTCTGCAGCCCCGCCGCGACGGCCCGGATCAGCTTGTCGCCGGTCTCGTGATCATAGGCATCATTGATCGCCTTGAACCCGTCGAGGTCGATGAAGATGAGAGCCAGTTCCGCGGGCTTCGCCTGCGCCAGCCGCGCGCCCAGCTCGTCGAGCAGGAAGGCGCGGTTGGGCAGGCCCGAGAGGGCATCGTGACGCGAGGCCAGCCGCGCCTTACGCTCATTGTTCTCCATCCGCGAGATGACCCGGCCATACGAGAAGGCAAGCGGGGTCATCACGCCGATGAGCGCCAGGATGGTCGCCAGGGCGCTGAAGCGGTAGGACTGGCTGGCGAGATCGCCAGGGTGACGGGCCTGCCAGCTGGCGAGCGCCACCGGATTGCCCCAGTGGTCCAGCAGGGCCGCGTCCGAGCCTATCTCCGCACGCGACCGGATCGGTGCAATGGCAAGCGCGTCGACGATGTATTGTTCGCTCATCTTGGCAAGAAGCGGCGGCGTGAGCTGCTTCGAGAAGATCAGCACGTTCGGCCGCGGAGTCGGGATCCGGATGTCGTCGCTCGTCGCCAGGATCGGCGCCGCCGCCATCACCGCAAGCCCCTGCGGAGTCTCGACCAGCGAACTCAGAACCCCGAAGTTCTCGCCGTTCATGGGAAGCTCGCTGAGCGTCCGCTCCAGGGCCCTGCCGAAATAGGTGTCGGCGGGAACATCGAAGACCTCGCCATTCTGGAAGGCCGTGATGACGTCGCCCTCCGCATCGACGAGATACATGGTGTCGTAGTTGATGTCGTCGCTGCCCACGCCCCAGGTGTCGTACATCCAGTCCGGATCAATCTTGCCGTAGGACTGCAGCACCGCATCGTCCCAGTGCGCATTGTCGGCCACGGTTCCGGCCAGGCGCTCCTGCGCGGACGCCATGGCGGACTTCACGGCCTGCCAGGTGCGCCTGGCCTCCTGCTGATCAACGCTCTGCGCAATGCCATTGAGCATCCGGTGGGAGCTCCACAGCATGGCGAGCGACGCGATGGCGATCGGTAAGGCGACCAGAAGGGCGAGACTGGCTTTTCTGCGATTGAGACTGACCATTTTTCGTGCGTTTCCCAATCTCATGAGAAACACGCACGCCCTAATGGAAGCTGAACCTTCTGGGTGAATCCGCCCTTTCGGTTAACAGTGTCTTGCAATTCCCCTGTCGGCGCGATGGCTCGCGCCGCACGTGCCTCAGGCGTCAGCGCCTTGCATCGTCCAGCATCATGGCGGCGCCGCGCCAGCCCAGCATCATGGTGGGCGCATTGGTATTGCCCGCGATCAGGTTGGGAAAGGCCGAGGCGTCGATCACTCTGAGGTGTTCGGTGCCATGCACGCGCAGCCGGGCATCCACCACGGCGGAGGCAGGATCCGGTCCCATGCGGCAGGTGCAGGCGTGATGATAGACCGTGCCGCTGCGCTGGCGGGCATCATGCAGGAGTTCCGCGTCAGTCCTGACCGCCGGCCCCGGCCGCAGCTCTTCTACCATCAGACCCTGGAAGGGCGCCTGCGCCGCAATCACCCGCAGGAACTTCACCGCCGCAACGATCTCGGCGGCATCGCGATCCGTGCCATAGGCATGAAAGGTCAGGCGCGGATGGGTGAAGGGATCGGGTGACTGAATTTCCACTGCACCCGTGCTGGTCGGCCGGCAGTTGGAGAGGCCCAGCGACAGGCCGGAGAAGGGATCGGGCGTCAGCAGCGGCCGCTCGCCGTCCTTGGGGATCAGCGTCGAGAAGGCCTGCATGTAGAGCTGCATGTTGGGCCGCGGCTGGGCGGGATCGGTGCGGAAGAAGCCGCCGCCCTGATTCACCGAGAGCGACAGCGGCCCGCGCCGCGCGAGAATGTACTGCAGTCCGGCGCGCAGCTTGCCCCACCAGGGCCGGAGCGCGTCGTTCAGCGTCGGCACCGTCATGCGCCAGGTATAGTTGATGCCGTGGTGGTCCTGCATGCGGGCGCCGACATTGGCATTGTCCAGCACGACAGGAATGCCGTGCCGCTGCAGCAGCGCGCCCGGCCCGATGCCCGAGAGCTGCAGAAGCTGCGGCGTGTTGATGGCGCCGCCCGACAGGATCACCTCGCGCCGCGCGGTTGCCGTTCGGCTCG
>JBGSNJ010000072.1:0-3144 GCA_041739715.1 Aestuariivirga sp. | reverse complement strand
CCCGGCCCGGCCCGTCCGTTGCGCGGCTCCGACGGCTGGTGCGAAAGGGTGGGCGACCGCAACTACAACCGCCTGGTGCAACTGCCCTATCCAACCGCGCACGAGACCATGAAGCGCGAAGACCAGCTCTACGACATCGTGGTCGAGCTGTCGCACAACGAGCGCCCGCGCGTGCAGGGTCATGGCAGCGCGGTCTTCTTCCACCTGCGGCGTCCAGACGGCGGCCCCACCGCCGGCTGCATCGCGGTCTCGCTCACGGACATGCGCAGGATCCTGGCCCGCTGCGGGCCAAAGACCCGGATCGTCGTCTAGCCGCGGTGACCGAAGATGGCCGAGCCGACCCGCACATGGGTGGCACCTTCCGCGATGGCTTCGGCGAAGTCGCTGCTCATTCCCATGGAAAGCCGGTCGAGACCGTTGCGGGCCGCAATCGCGCGCAGCAGGGCGAAATGGGGCCGGGGATCGTCCTCCGCCGGGGGAATGCACATGAGGCCCGCAATGGCGAGTCCATGGACCTCCCGGCAGTCGCGCAGGAAATCATCCGCCGCCTCCGGCGCGATGCCTGCCTTCTGCGGCTCACGGCCGGTGTTCACCTGAACAAAGAGCTGCGGCGTCCGGCCCTGCTTCTTCATTTCGGCCGCCAGCGCTGCGGCGATCTTCGGGCGATCCACGGTGTGAATGGCGTCGAACAGCGCCACCGCCTCGCCTGCCTTGTTGGACTGGAGCGGGCCGATCAGGTGGAGTTCGAGATCGGGATAGGCGGTCCGCAGGGCCGGCCACTTGGCCTTGGCTTCCTGCACCCGGTTCTCGCCGAAAACGCGCTGGCCGGCGTCCAGCACCGGGCGAATGTCGGGCGCGTCGAAGGTCTTGCTTACCGCGATGAGCTGGACCTCCAACGGGTCCCGCCCGGCGGCGCGGGCGGCCGCGGCGATGCGGGACTGAACGGCAGAGAGGGCGGCATGGGTCATGATCCCGAGAGCTATGGCCGCGCTTGCAGCCCATTTCAAGGACTGGTACTTGGCAGGCCAGCCAAAGCCCGATTTTCCCGATAGGACGCGATTTTGACCACCGAACGTTACAACCCGCGCGAGGCCGAGCCCCGCTGGCAGAAATACTGGACCGAGAACCGCTGTTTCGAGGCCCGGGAGGACGCGTCGCGGCCCAAGTACTACGTGCTCGAGATGTTCCCCTATCCCTCGGGCCGCATCCACATGGGCCATGTGCGCAACTACACCATGGGCGATGTCATCGCCCGGTTCCGCCGCGCCATGGGCTATAACGTGCTGCATCCCATGGGCTGGGACGCCTTCGGCATGCCGGCGGAGAATGCCGCCATCGAGCGCGGCGTCCATCCCAAGGCCTGGACCTACGAGAACATCGCGGCCATGCGCGCCCAGCTCAAGAACATGGGCCTGTCGCTCGACTGGAGCCGCGAGATCGCCACCTGCGATCCGGACTATTACCGTCACGAACAGGCGATGTTCATCGACTTTCTCAAGGCGGGCCTGGTCGAGCGCAAGGTCTCGATGGTGAACTGGGACCCGGTGGACCACACGGTGCTGGCCAACGAGCAGGTGATCGACGGGCGCGGCTGGCGCTCGGGCGCATTGGTCGAGAAGCGCGAACTGGCCCAGTGGTTCCTGAAGATCACCGCCTATTCGGACGAACTCCTGACGGCGCTCGACGGTTTGACGCGCTGGCCGGAAAAGGTCCGGCTGATGCAGAAGAACTGGATCGGCCGGTCCGAGGGCCTGCGCTTCTCCTTCGCGCTGGAGACCGCCGATGGCAAACCGCTGGACGAGCGGTTGACCGTCTATACCACGCGCCATGACACGATCTTCGGCGCCAGCTTCTGCGCCATCTCGGCCGACCATGAGCTGGCGCGCCACCTGTCGGAGAAAGACGAGGGCCTTGCCGCCTTCCGCCGTGAGGTGGCAGCGCTCGGCACCTCCGAGGAGACCATCGAACGCGCCGAGAAGAAGGGCCATGCGCTGGGACTCTATGCCCGCCACCCATTCCGCAAGGACGTGCGGCTGCCGGTCTATGCCGCGAATTTCGTGCTCATGGGCTATGGCGAGGGCGCAATCTTCGGCTGCCCCGCGCATGACCAGCGCGACCTCGACTTCGCCCGCAAGTACGATCTGCCGGTATTGCCGGTGGTGGCGCCGAAGGGCACCGATCCCGCGAGCTTCACCGTGGGCAGCGAGGCCTTCATCGAGAAGGAAGGCGACAACACCGTGCTCATCAATTCCGACTTCCTCGACGGGATGAGCGTGCCCGCGGCCAAGGCCGAGATCGCGAAGCGCATGGAGGCGATGGGCATCGGCGAGCGCCGCGTGAATTTCCGCCTGCGCGACTGGGGCGTGTCGCGCCAGCGCTACTGGGGCTGCCCCATTCCGGTGATCCACTGCGCCGCCTGCGGCATCGTGCCGGTGCCGAAGGACCAGCTGCCGGTGACGCTGCCCGAGGATGCCAGTTTCGACAAGCCGGGCAATCCGCTGGAACACCACCCGACCTGGAAGCATGTCGCCTGCCCGTCCTGCGGCAAGCCGGCGAAGCGCGAGACCGACACCTTCGACACCTTCATCGACTCGTCCTGGTACTATGCGCGCTTCTGCTCGCCCCACGCCGATGTGCCGGTGACGCCGGAGGCGGCGCGCTACTGGATGGGCGTCGACCAGTACATCGGCGGCGTCGAGCACGCGATCCTGCATCTGCTCTATTCCCGCTTCTATGCCCGGGCCATGACGGCTACCGGCTATCTCGACGTGAAGGAGCCCTTCGAGAGCCTCTTTACCCAGGGCATGGTCATCCATGAGACCTTCCGTACACTGAGTGGCGAGTGGGTTCTGCCGGCCGATGCGGTGAACCAGGACGGCAAGTGGGTGCATGCGACAACTGGCGAGCCGCTGGAAGTGGGCGGCGTCGAGAAGATGTCGAAGTCGAAGAAGAACGTGGTCGACCCCGACGAGATCATTGCCCGCTTCGGTGCCGATACGGCGCGCTGGTTCATGCTGTCCGACACGCCGCCCGAGCGCGACATCGAATGGACCGAAGCTGGTGCCGAGGGCGCCTGGCGCTTCACCCAGCGCATCTGGCGCCTGGTCAACGATGCCGCCGCGCATGCTGGCGGCAGCGATGCGG
>JBGSNJ010000070.1:0-12623 GCA_041739715.1 Aestuariivirga sp. | reverse complement strand
AGCCGTTTTCGGGGCTCGACCAGCGCCTGCGCGACTCCGTGCGCAGCGAAACGCTCGCCCTGTTGCGCGAAACGCGCGCCTCGAGCCTGATGGTGACCCATGATCCGGTGGAGGCCATGGGCCTTGCCGACAAGATCTTCCTGATGCGCCAGGGCCGCCTGATCCAGTCGGGCACGCCGGAAGAACTCTACCACCGGCCCGCCGACGCGGCCGCCGCCCGCTTCTTTTCCGACGTCAACGAATTCACCGCGCGGGTGCGGAACGGCCGGGCGGAAACCCCGCTGGGCAGCTTCGCCGTTCCGGCGGGCTACGCCGGCGCGCAGGCGCTGGTGATGGTGCGCCCCCAGGGTATACGGGTGTCAAAGGCCGAAACCGGGATCGAAGGTTACGTGCTGGAAACCCGGTTCCAGGGCGATGATGTCCGCTGCGCCATCCTGTTCAAGGGAATCGAGGAGCCGGTCGCCGCCCGCATCGCCGCGCAGCAGGCGCCGGCGCGCGGTCTTACCGCATGCTTCGAAGTCGATTCCGGCCATGTTCTGGTCTTTGAAACGAACGGTACCGACATTACCTGATAGACGTCGCAGCTTTGGTTGCGGCGCTGCGGGCTTTCTGCAATAGTGCCCGGCCATGTCGAGAGGTCACGCATCTCTCATCGAGAAAGAGGAGTTTTTACAATGGGTTCGCTTTCCATCTGGCATTGGGCGCTGGTCATTCTGGTGATCGTGCTCCTGTTCGGCCGGGGCAAGATTTCGGATCTGATGGGCGACGTCGCCAAGGGCATCAAGAGCTTCAAGAAGGGCATGGCCGAAGATGAGCCGGCCACTGCTTCGGCTGACCCGAAGTCCATCGAACAGCAGGCTGCTGCCAAGGTTGAAGCCGAGAAGACGAAGAGCTGAAGCTCGCGGCCCGGAGGGCCAGTTTACCCATGTTCGACTTCGGCATTGGCTACACCGAACTCTTCGTGATCGGCGTGGTGGCGATCATCGTCATCGGCCCCAAGGATCTGCCGCGCGTGCTGCGCGCCGTGGGGCAGACGGTGGCGAAGATGCGCGGCATGGCGCGCGAATTCCAGGGCCACCTGGACAGCGCCATGAAGGACGCCGGCCTCGATGACGTGAAGAAGGAAATCCAGGGACTCAAGGATATCGGGACCATCCAGCCGGTCAGCAAGAAGCCGCCGGTGAACGATACCAAGAAGGCCGAGGAAGATTTCGCCAAGTTCTTCGGCGAACCGGAAAAGCCTGCCGTCTCAGGTCCCTCGGCATAGGCGGCGCATGACCCAGAACGAGATCGATGCGTCCGAGGCGCCGCTCATCGAACATCTGATCGAGCTGCGCAAGCGGCTGATGTTCTGCGTCATCGGGTTTGTTCTGGCCTTCATCGTCAGTTTCATCTTCTCGTCTGACATTCTCTATTACCTCGTGCTGCCCTTCAAATGGGGCACGGGCACCGATGTCAGCCTGATCTCGATCAAGCTGCTGGGCGTTTTTCTCGTGAAGCTGAAGCTGGCCTTCTTCGGCGGCATCTTCATCGCCTTTCCGCTGATCGCCACGCAGATCTATCGCTTCATGGCGCCGGGGCTCTATTCGCATGAGAAGAATGCCTTCCGCCCCTATCTGATCGCCACACCCATCTTCTTCCTGCTGGGGGCGGGACTGGTCTATTTCTTCCTGCTGCCCACGGCCATCCACTTCTTCTATACGCTGGCTGCCGGCACCGGCAGCGAGGACCAGAACGCCATTCAGCTGATGCCCGACATCGAGGCCTATCTCGACTTCGTGATGATGCTGATCCTGGCCTTCGGCTTCTGCTTCCAGCTGCCCGTGATCCTCACCCTGCTGGGGCACATCGGCGTCGTCACGTATGACCAGCTGAGGTCGGGCCGCAAGTTCGCCATCGTCGGCGTTTTCATCGTGGCGGCGATCGTGACTCCGCCCGACCCGATTTCGCAGATCGCCATGGCCGTGCCGCTGATGGGCCTTTACGAAGTCTCGGTCCAGGCCGTCCGCTTCCTCGAAAGCCGCCGCAAGAAGGCCGATGCGGCGCGCGAGGCCGAGGGCTAAACACCGCCTTTGCCTGAGGTTCCTCAAGGCCTTATAGGAGGGCTTCGCAGAGGAATCACGTCATGCACGACATCAAGGCCATTCGCGATAATCCGGAGGCATTCGACAGGGGGCTGGCCCGCCGCGGGCTGGCACCGATGTCGCTGGAGCTGATCGGCATCGATGCCGAGCGCCGCGACCATCTGCAGAAGCTGCAGGACGCGCAAGCCCGGCGCAACACGGTCTCCAAGGAGGTGGGCGATGCGATGAAGGCGGGCGACAAGGCCCGCGCCGAGCAGCTCAAGGCGGAAGTGGCCAGCCTCAAGGACTTCATCGCCTCGGGCGAGCAGACCGAGCGCCAGATCGATGCGCGGCTGACGGCGGCCTTGGCCGCCATCCCCAACATCCCTTTCGACGATGTGCCTGACGGCAAGGATGAGACCGGCAATGTCGAGATGCGGCGCTGGGGAGAGAAGACGGAGTTTGCCTTCGAACCGCGCCAGCACTTCGACATCGGCGAGTATCTCGGGCTGCTCGACTTCGAGAGTGCGGCGAAGATCGCCGGTGCGCGCTTCGCAGTCATGCGGGGGCAGCTGGCGCGGCTCGAGCGCGCCCTGGCCCAGTTCATGCTCGACTGGCAGACCGGCACCAGTGGCTATACCGAGAACTACGTGCCCTATCTGGTGAACGACGCCGCCATGTTCGGCACAGCGCAGCTGCCCAAGTTCGCCGAGGACCAGTTCCGCACCACCGATGGGCGCTGGCTCATTCCCACCGCCGAGGTGTCGCTCACCAATCTCGCGCGCGAGTCGGTGCTCGACGAGAAGGACCTGCCGCTGCGGCTCACCGCCTACACGCCCTGCTTCCGCGCCGAAGCCGGCGCTGCCGGGCGCGACACGCGCGGCATGATCCGCCAGCATCAGTTCTCCAAGGTCGAGCTGGTCTCGATCACCACACCCGAAGCATCGCGCGAAGAGCTGGAGCGCATGACCTCCTGTGCCGAGAGCGTGCTGCAGCAGCTTGGCCTGCATTACCGCGTCATGCGGCTCTGCGCCGGCGACATGGGCTTCGGCAGCCGCATGACCTATGACCTCGAGGTCTGGCTGCCCGGCCAGAATGCCTTCCGCGAGATTTCCTCCTGTTCGGTCTGCGGCGATTTCCAGGCGCGCCGGATGGAGGCGCGCTACAAGCCGCTCGATGGCAAGGGCACCCGCTATGTCCATACGCTGAACGGGTCCGGTCTCGCAGTCGGCCGGACGCTGGTTGCCGTCCTCGAGAATTACCAGAACTCCGACGGCACTGTCACAATCCCTGAAGCCCTGCGCCCCTATATGGGCGGCGCAGTAAGAATCACGAGGCCCTGATGCGCATCCTTGTCACCAACGACGACGGCATTCACGCCCCGGGGCTCGAGGTGCTGGAAACCATCGCCCGGAACATCGCCGACGATGTCTGGGTCGTGGCGCCAGCTGAGGAAAACTCGGGAGCCGGGCACTCGCTCTCGCTGGCCGATCCCATTCGCTACCGGAAGCTCGGCGAACGGCGCTTCGAGGTGGCCGGCACGCCCACCGACTGCGTGGTCATGGCGGTGCGCAAGATCCTGCCGGGCATGCCCGACCTCGTGCTGTCGGGAGTCAACCGCGGCCAGAACATCGCCGATGACGTCACCTATTCCGGCACCATCGCGGCGGCGATGGAAGGGACGCTGCTCGGCCTCAAGTCCATCGCGCTGTCGCAGGTGACCGGCATCCACGGCAACGGCTTCTCCTACGAGGTGGCGGCGCAATATGGCACCGGCGTGGTGAAGAAGCTGATGGCCATGACCTTCGGCCCTGGCGTGCTGATGAATGTCAATTTTCCCGATTGCCGCCCCGATGAGTTGCAGGGCGTGGAAGTGACGCGGCAGGGCAAGCGCGACGTGAACCTGCTCACCGTCGACGAGCGGGTCGATGCGCGCGGCAACAACTATTACTGGCTCGGCTTCAAGCGGGAGCGCGGCAATCCGGCCATCGGCACCGATCTCTGGGCCGCCTTCAACAAGCGCATCTCGGTCACGCCGCTGCACCTCAATCTCACGCAGGTCGAGGCGATGGAGGCGGTACGCGCGGCACTCGAGACGCCGTGACCGCCGATCCCCGCAAGGTTGCCCTGATCATGGCCCTGCGAAACCAGGGCGTGCGCGACATGCGGGTTCTGGAAGCCATCGAGAAGGTACCGCGCGAACTCTTCGTCGAGCAGCCCTTTCTCGATCAGGCCTATGCCGACCAGCCGCTGCCCATCGACTGCGGCCAGACCATCTCGCAGCCCTTCATCGTGGGCCTCATGACAGATCGCCTGCAGCTGGAAGAACGCCACAAGGTGCTCGAGATCGGCACGGGCTCGAGCTACCAGACCGCCATCCTCGCCCAACTCTGCCGCCGCGTCTTCACCATCGAGCGCTACCGCACGCTGGCCAGGCAGGCCGAGGAACGCTTCAGGGCGCTGAAGCTCGGCAACATCACGCAGCTGGTGGCCGACGGCATGAAGGGCTGGCCCCAGCTCGCGCCTTTCGACCGCATCATCGTCACGGCTGCCGCAGCCCGGGAGGTGCCGCCTGCGCTGCTCGAGCAGCTCGCCATCGGCGGCATCATGATCATTCCGCTGGAGGAGCGGCCCGGAAAGCAGGATCTCTTCCGCGTAACCCGCACGGCCAAGGGCTATGACCAGGAACATCTTCTGCCGGTGCGCTTCGTTCCGCTTGTCGAGGGCGTCGCCCGTGAAGTCTGATGCGGCCTGGTGCGCCGCAACTGTTTTGGTGATGAGCTTGTTGCAATGACGAAGGAGAAACCCGTGAATCTGCTCCGCTGTCTGGTTCTCATGTGTCTGGCCCTCCCGGCCATCGGATTGGCATCGCCGCAGGCGTCCGCCCGCGAGGTGCTCATCGGCAGCACCAGTTACGAGGCGCGGCCGATCCGCGACACGATCAACATCGGTGGCCGGGAAGGCCAGTTCCGTGGCCTGCGTTTCGATGTGCGCCAGAGCGATGTCGAAGTGCTGGAGTTCCGCGTCGTCTATGGCAATGGGTCCAGCGAAGACTTCAGGGTGCGCTAGTTCTTCCGCGCGGGAACGTCCTCGCGCGTTTTCGATCTCATCGGGCGGCAGCGCGCCATCCGCCAGATCATCGTCACCTACGTGCCGTCCGGCCCTGCGCGCATCCAGTTCTATGGTGTGGAAGGTGGCGGCGGCGGTGGCGTCATTGCCAACTGGGAGCAGCTTGGCTGCAAGAGCGTGGGCTTCCTGATCGATCGCGATGTCATTCAGGTTGGCCGTCAGGACGGCCGCTTCCGGGCGCTGCGGCTGGAAGTCTCCGAGTCGCCGGTCGAGTTCTTCGACCTTCGCGTGGTCTTCGGCAATGGCGTCAAGCAGGATATCCGCGTGCGGGAGCTGATCCGGCCCGGCGAAAGAACGCGTCCGCTGGATCTCTTCGGCGACAATCGCGGCATTGCGCGGGTCGAGATGGTCTATCGCTCCATCCCCGGCTTCAAGGGCAAGTCCCGCGTCTGCGTCAGCGGGCTGAGCCGCTAGGGCTGTTCGAAATCGCGGACCGGCGCGATGTTGCGCGCCGTTTCGCGGATCGAGATGTAGATGGCGCAGGCGATCAGGATGCCGACGCCGACGAAGGTCCAGAGGTCGGGAAAGTCGCCGAAGAAGTACCAGCCGGCAGCCACCGCCATGATCATCTCCGTATAGGCCAGCGGCGCCAGCAGCGAGGCCTCGGCGTGGTCGTAGGCCTTGACGATCAGGTAGTGCCCGCCATTGGCGAAGAAGGAGAGCAGGGCGAAGAGCCCCCATTGTTCGAGACTCACCGGCTGCCACACGAAGATGACGAGGACGGACATGATCGCCGCTCCCATCACGCTTGTGTAGAAGGTGGTTACCATGGCCGGCGCGCTGCCCGAGATGCGGCGGGTCAGCAGCATGTAGATGGCCAGCGACAGGCCGGCGGCAAGGGCCATGAAGACGCCGGGGTTCAGTTCCTGGAATCCCGGCCTGATGATGATCAGCGTGCCGATGAATCCGATGATCACGGCCATCCAGCGCCGGATGCCGACCTTCTCGCCCAACACCAGCGGCGACAGCATGGTGACGATGAGTGGCTGCACGAAGAAGATCGACAGGCAGTCGGCGATCGGCAGATATGTCAGGCCCCAGAAGAAGAAGCCGGTGGCGGCAATGAGGAAGCTGGCGCGCAGCGCATGCATCGCTGGCATGTTGGGGACGAGGCCCCGCGCCCCGGCGAGGCTCAGCGCGAAAGGCAATGTCATCAGCGTGCCGAAGAAGAGCCGCGCCCAGACGATCTGCAGGATCGGCACGCCCTGCTGGCCGAGGAACTTGGCCACCACGTCGAGGAAGGGCAGGATGGCCATGGCCGAGAGCATCAGGCCGATGCCGATCAGCGGTTGCGAGGTCCTGGACGTCATGGCCGGGCTTTAGCGGTGCCCGCGCTGCAGCGCTAGGCCCTCAGCCTTGCATTCTCGGCATCCCAGATCGACTCGGGGATGATGCGGGCCCTGCGCTTCTCGGTGAAGACCATGACGTCGAACTCCGTGCCCTCGGCCGCCAGCTTGGGATCGACATAGGCGAAGGCCAGCGACTTGCCGACCTTGTGGCCGAAGGCGCCGGAGGTGGTGACGCCCACCACCTTGCCGCCGTGATAGACCGGCTCGTTGCCCATGCAGTCGGAGTCGGTGTTGTCGACTTCCATGTAGACCAGTTTCATGCGCGGTCCGCGTTGCTTGTTCACCAGCGTGGGCGACTTGCCGATGAAGTCGGGCTTGTCGAGGCGCAGGAAGCGCTCCATCGAAGCCTCGATCATGTCGATCTCGGTGGTGAGCTCCGAACCCCAGCCGCGGTAGGATTTCTCCATGCGGAGCGAGTTCATCGCATAGGTGCCGAAGAGACGGATGCCGAAGGGCTTGCCCGCCGCCATCAGGGCATCATAGACTGCGGGCATCTGCGCCATCGGCACATGCAGCTCCCAGCCCAGTTCGCCCACATAGTTGACGCGCAGCAGGCGCACGCCGGGAACGCCGGCGACGTTTGCTTCCTTGCCGGTCAGCCAGCGGAAGCTCGTATTGGTGAGATCGGCATCGGTGCATTGGCTCAAAACGTCGCGCGCCCTGGGACCGGCCAGCACCAGCACGCCATAGGCGTCGGTGATGTCGGTGATGGTCACGGCCTCGCCGTCGCGCTTGCGCCAGTTCAGCTGGTCGAGGTCATGCAGCTGCGCCACTGCGGCCGAGAGCACATAGAAGTGTTCGGGCCCCAGCCGCGTGACGGTGATCTCGGATTCGATGAAGCCGTTGGTATTCAAGAGATGGCCGAGGATGATGCCGCCGTCCTTCGCCGGAACCTTGTTGGCGCAGATGCGCTCGAGGAAGGCATGGGCATCCTTGCCCCTCACGTCGTACTTGGAGAAGGTCGAGAGGTCCATCAGCCCAACGCTCTCGCGCACGGCGAGCGCTTCCGCCTTCACCGCGTCCCACCAGTTCGAGCGGCGGAAGGAGTATGCCTCGCCCTTGCCGCTGGTGTCGTACCAGCGGGGCCGCTCCCAGCCGAAGATCTGTGTGAACTGCGCGCCCTCGGCTTTCAGCTTGTCGTAGAGCGCGGACTTGCGCAGGCCACGGCCCACCTCGTGCTGCTCCGCCGGCTTGTAGCAGTAATACATGTGATGATAGTCGGCGACCGAGACTTCGGCCGTGTAATCCTTCGTCGCCCAGTTGCCGAAGCGCCGCGGATCGAATTCGCGCATGTTGATCTCGGACTGGCCATGCACCATCCACTGCGCCAGGTACTTGCCGGCGCCGCCGCCCTGGCAGATGCCGATCGAGGCGCCGCAATGCATCCAGTAGTTCTTCGGACCGGGGGCCGGGCCCGAGAGATAGGTGCCGTCCGGCGTGTGCGTGATGGCGCCCGAGACGATGGACTTGATGCCGGTCTGTCCGAAGAGCGG
Organism: Aestuariivirga sp.; assembly: GCA_041739715.1. Classification (GTDB taxonomy): domain Bacteria; phylum Pseudomonadota; class Alphaproteobacteria; order Rhizobiales; family Aestuariivirgaceae; genus Aestuariivirga. Next base: position 4,589 of record JBGSNJ010000070.1, on the reverse strand, counting down.
CAGGCGTTCGGTCGCCTTCTCCAGCCAGGGCATGAGGCGGTCGAGCTCGGGGGCCTCCAGCTCGCTTTCATAGTCCCAGCGCGGCGGCTTGCCCTCCCAGCAGACATGCGCGGTGGCGGTCTCGTAGGGACCGACCAGCACACCATTGGTCTCCTCGCGCAGGTAGGCGTGGGAGTAGGGGTCGCGCACCACCGGTAGTTCGGGCTTGAGGTCGATCAGTTCCTTGAGCGGCTCGGTGATGACGTAGTGATGCAGCATGTTGGCGATGGGCACGTTGTGGCCGGTCCAGGCGCCCACCACGTCGCAGTAGGAGCCGGCGGAATTCACCATGTGTTCGCAGTCGATGTTGCCCTGTTCGGTGAAGACGCGCCACTCGCCGTTGGGCAGCAGCTTGATGTCGGTCACGCGGTTGCGGCGGTAGATCTCGGCGCCCAGCTTGCGCGCACCCGCCGCCATGGCATTGGTGATGTCGGCCGGCGCCACATGCCCGTCATGCACGGTGCGGAAGGCGGACTTGATGCCGAAGGTCTCGAGATAGGGATGGTATTTGGGGATCTCGGAAGGCCCGATAATCTCGCACTCGTAACCGGCCAGCCGCGAGATGCCGTAGACATATTTGAGCCAGTTCACCTCCTCGTCGGTGGTGGCCAGCCGCAGGCCGCCGCACCCGTGCCACGACACCGCATGGCCGGTCAGCGCCTCGAGCTGCGAATAGAGCTGGGTGCCATAGACATGCACCTTGGTCATGTTGAGCGAGCCGTTGAAATGCGGGCACTGGCCCGCCGCATGCCAGGTGGAGCCCGAGGTCAGCTCGCCCTTCTCGATCAAGACGATGTCGGTCCAGCCTTCCAGCGCCAGGTGATAGAGCAGGCCCACGCCCATGACTCCGCCACCGACGATGACGACGCGCGCATTTGATTTCATGTAACTCTCCAGAAAGATTGGCCGAAGCTAGCCCGGCGGCCCGCGGTGGGGCAAGTTCCAGTCAATCCTCTTCACCAGTCCGGCGGCGTTTACAAGGGCAAAAACCCGCGAGCGTGGTGAGCGCCGTTCACGCCCCGTCATTCATGCCGGGTTCAGCCTGCCGGGCCGAAAAGGGATCATCGATGGAGGTTGTCATGAGACATGTCGCGCTTGCCCTTGCCCTGCTGCCGGTCCTTGCCGCTCCGGCCCTGGCCACGTCCGGTCCGGGCTGCCTTGTGGTGGTGAATGTCGCCGAGGACGACGGGCTGAACCTGCGGTCGCGGCCCTCGGCCGGTTCGGACATCGTCGACGTTCTGGTGCCCGGTCAGCATGGCATCATACACCTCGACGCCCCCTGTGAACCGCCGCACCGCGCCTGGGCCAGCCGCTGGTGTCCGGTCACGCATTACAATGGCGATGACGTCACCAAGGGCTGGGTCAAGGCCCGCTTCGTGCGCGACAGCGACTGTCCGTGATCACGGGCAGAGCGGCGGGGTGAGGCCCGCGCCGGTGAGGACTTGGCAAATCCCGGTGACGACCAGATCGCGCTCGCCCCACAGCACGAAGCCCAGGACCAGCGGCACGATGAAGCCGCTGGCCATGTAGTAGAGAAGATTGCGGATGCTGTCGGCCGCCCAGAATCCCGCGTCGTCCCATTCCGCGCCGATCACATGCTTTTCGAACTGGTAGTTGTCGCGGCTCAGCGTATTGAGCGGTTCGCGCAGGCCCAGGTCTTCGGCATACATGGGGGCATGGGCGCGCCAGTAATGCGCCACGATGCCCAGCAGGGTTCCCGCCACGCAACCGGCAAAGACAAAGCTGAGGTAGGCGTATTCGGTCATGCCATGGAACATGCCGGAGGCTGCTTACTCAGGGCTTAACGGCCTCGTAGAGCATCAGACCCGCGGCAATGGCCACATTGAGCGACTCGGGGCCACCCTTCATCGGGATGCGCACCAGCGTCGCGCAGGCCGCCGCCACCTCCTGCGACAGGCCCTTGCCCTCGCTGCCCAGCACGATCAGCGTCGGGCTGCCATAAGTCCTGCGGTAATCGATGCTGCCGTTCAGATGCGTTCCGGCGACCTCGCCCGGCCAGGACTTGCAGGTGGAAACCAATTCGGCCGCGGTCATGCGGATCAGCGGCACGCCGAAGATCGAGCCCATGGTGGCCCGCACGCAGTCGGGGCCGAAGGGATCGCAGCTCTGGCCGGCAAGGATGATGCCGCGCGCGCCCACCGCGTCGGCGGTTCGGATGATGGTGCCGAGGTTGCCGGGATCGCGCAGATCCTCAAGAGCAAGCCAGGTTCCGTTCGGCGTCACATCGCGGGACCAGCGCTGCCTGAACACGGCGACCACGGGACTGGCATTCTTCTGGCCGCTCAGGCTGGCCATGACGCGCGCGTCGGCGAGCAGCTGCCGCACCTTGCCCCAGTGGGGCTGCGGTCCAAGCGATACGACCGTCTCGGGTTCCCAGCCTTCGCGGCGGGCACGCTCCAGCACCTTCTCGCCCTCGGCCATGAAGAGGCCGGTCTCCTGCCGGTGCTTCTTCTCGGCCAGCGAACGGATCAGCTTGACCGCCGGATTCTGCGGCGAGCTGATGACCGGGTCGCTCACGGCGCGGCTTCGGGCGCGAAGCCGTTGGCACGCGCCAGCGCCTCGGCACGTTCCGCCTCGGTCATCTTCTCGGCAAGCGTATCGAGCTCGATGTCGTTGCGCCCGCCGCGTGCGGCCAGGATGTTCCACTTCTGCGCCTCGACCGGATCGCGCGTGACCGCCATGCCGAAGGCATAGAGCCTCGCCACCCGGTTCTGCGCGATGACATTGCCGCGCCGGGCCGACAGCAGAAGCCACTGCGCACCGATCTTGATGTCCTGCTTCACGCCCTCGCCGCGCATCACCAGCACGCCATAATCGAGCATGGCATCGACGTCGCCCGCCTGGGCGGCTTCGCCCACCAGCTTGCCGGCGGTCACCTGATTCTTCTCCACCCCGCGGCCGTCGAGATAGAGCAGGCCCAGCTGGTAGCGGGCGGCGGCATGTTTCTGGTCGGCGGCGCGGCGGAACCAGTCCGCAGCCAGCGTGTAGTCCGGCGGATTGCCGAAGGCCCCCGTGCTGAGGAGTCCCATGTTGAACTGGGCCTCGGCATCACCGGCATCCGCGGCCTGCCGGAGCAGGCTGCTGCCGGTCTCGTAGTTCACCGCGCCCAGCGAGCCGTTCAGATAGACCAATGCCATGGCCGTGGTGGCCTGGACATTGCCGGCCTTGGACGCCTTCTCGTACCAGGACATGGCGGTCTCGAGGTTCTGCATCACCGCCGTACCCCTGCGATAGAGATCGCCCACCAGCTTCATGGCTTGGGGATCGCCGCTCGCAGCGAGTGGCTCTGCTGTCTTCAGGGCGAGCGCGTCGTTGCCCGCCTTGTAGGCCGACAGCGCGTCGTCGAGCGGTGCGGCCCATGCGGATGACGAGAGCAGCCAGGCGGCGAGAAGGATGCGTAAGGTTTTCATCGGCCCCTGAAATTCTGCATCAGTTCGGACACGATGCGGCGGGCGTCGCTTTCGCTCTCCCACATCGCATCGGCGGGGCGGATAAAGTCTGGTTTCTGCGGCAGCAATGTGTCGAGGTCCTGGACGGTGCAGGGCATGAATGCGACGCAGGGAATGCTGAGGAACGCCGCGCACCACTTCACGATGGGTTCTCCGCCGATCGTCGGCCCCTTCTGGTCGAGCGCCACATAGTCGGCGCCGGCCTCGGCGGCTTCCATCGCGAAATGGCGCGAGTGGCCGGCGAAGGCTCCGACGATGCGGTCCTTGGCCATTGACGATCTGATCCCGGCAATGTCGACGCCCTCCGCGCGGGCATCGATCTGAACCCCGTCGCAGCCGGCATACATGGCCTCGCGTGCTTCGCCGTCGAGCAGAACGGCAACACCGAGGGCCTGGGCCACGGGCGTGAGATCCCGCGCCAGGCCGGGCGGAACCAGGAGGCTTGCAACATCGCCCGCCGCGCAGGCGGCCTTCAGGCAGGCGCTGGCAAGCTCCAGCGGGATGGCGGGCGCGGCAAGGAAGAGGCGTGGCAGGGTCATGTCGATTCGAACTCCGCGCCCCTTCAATCAGACTTGCCCCTGCAAGGCAAATGACCAGGCGCGCAGCCCCTCCCGACGTCGCTGGATTCCGGGGCAGGTCCGATGCTAGGTTGCGCCATGACGTTGCGTCGACGGGTCGTGACACTCGGCAGTGCGACGAACCCTGGACCACGCAGGCTGGCCGCACCGTCTGGCAATTTCATGCAACAGGACACAGGAGGCCGTCGATGACATCTGGAACTCAGGTCTTCCGCCTCGCTTCGGTTGCTGCGCTTGCCATGCTTGTTGCGCTGCCCGCGGCTTTGGCTCAAGCGGCCTGCCCCATCGGCAGGACAGTTGCGGCGTCACGGCAGGTGCTGCAATGCCCGCAAGGCCTGACGCTCACGCTCGAGGCCGGTGCGGTGCTGACGCTGAGCGACAGCGACGGGAACGGCGCACCCGAACGGGCGCAGCTGGAAGGCAGGGCGATTCTGATCGAAAGCCCGGAGGGTGGAACGGCGGCGGCCTTCGAGGTCGTGACCCCCCAGGCCATCGCGGCGGT
>JBGSNJ010000398.1:0-2057 GCA_041739715.1 Aestuariivirga sp. | reverse complement strand
GCGCGCGCGGCGGCAAGACCGGCGCGCACATCGGCGATGCCGGGGCCCTGGTGCCGCGCGAGATAGGCATCGGCAGCATCCACAAAGTCACGGATTGCGGTTTCGAGACTCATCAGAACCTTCCTGGCGGCGTGGCGCGGCGGCGGTCGGGGAAGAAGAAGGGCCGCTCGGCCAGCTTCACCGGCAGCATGAGCTTTACATACTGCAACTCGCGCAGCGCGTAGATCTCGACCCACAGGTTCTCTACCGTCTTGTATCGGCGTTCAACCTGGGCCAGCGCAATGTTGCGCTTCAGCGTGGGCGACCAGGCGGCGGCCGTAATGAAGCCCGCCTCGTGTTTCTTGTCGTGATAGAGGAGCGAACCCTGGGCCGAGACGTTGCCTTCGATGTCGAGTCCGACGAGCGCCCACTTCGAGGTGCCGCCATCCCGCTCCGCGATCAATGCGCGGCGGCCGGTGAAGTGGCCCTTGTCCCAGTCGATGAGCCACTCCAGCCCCATCTCGAAGGGCGAGCGCACGCGGTCTTCGCGCACCGCCTGATGCGACGGCACGAAGTCGAGATTGGTGATGATGAAGCCAGCCTCGATACGCGCCGTGTTGAGCGCATTCGAACCGATCGGGCGGATGCCGAAGAGACGGCCGGCTTCGAAGAGATGATCCCACAGGGCCAGCGCATGGCTTGGCGTGGTCCACAACTCATAGCCGAGGTCGCCGGTGAAGCCGGTGCGCGAGATGGTGAGGGTTCCGCCGTCGAAAGGGAAGGACGCCATGCGGAAGGGCTTCAGCCCCGACACGTCGAAGCCCGCCGCCTGCAGCACAGCCGCCGTGCAGGGGCCCTGCAAGGAGAGGGCGGCAATCTCCTCGGTCACTTCGGCGACCTCGACATCGAATCCCACCGCGCTGTCAAGCAGCCAGGGCAGGTGGCGCTCCTGGCAACAGATGCGATACTCGTCCTCGGCGAGCCGGAAGAGCGTGCCGTCGTCGATGATCTTGCCGTCGTCGTCGCACCAGATCGTGTAATGCACGCCACCGACCGACAGCTTGCCCGCATTGCGGACCGTCAGCCGGTTGAGGTAGGCCGCCGCGTCCGGCCCCTTGATGCGGTACTTGACCATCGGACACAGGTCATAGACCGAGGCTGCATTGCGAATGGCAGTGTATTCCATCGCCTCATCGTCGAAGACGAGCGCCGTCGTGTAACCGCCCCATGGCCCCCAGTGATTCATCACATTGTGGGCCGCGGTGCGCGGATGAAAGGGCGTCTTCTTCAGCGGCGACTTGAAGTGGAGCCGCGCATCGGCGCTCATGACCGGACCCCCTTGATGATGGCTTCGGCCGCATTCCAGCCGGCGGCACCGGATATGCCTCCGCCGGGATGACATCCCGCACTGGCCAGCCACAGGCCGATCAGCGGCGTGGCATATTGGGCGATCCCGGGCAGCGGGCGCAGGAAGAGCATCTGCTCCACCGCGAGTTCGCCATGATGCCAGTTGCCGCCGACCATGCCGAAGCGGGCCTCGATGTCATAGGGCATCAGCATCTCGGCGCTCGCGATCATGCTGCGCAGGCCGGGGGCGTGATCCTCCAGAACGGCGAGCGTGTTCTCGAGCATGTCGGCGCGGGCCCTTTCGTGACCCGACTCCGGCGCATGGGGCGCGTACTGCACGATGGCCGACAGCACATGGTGGCCGTCGGGAGCGTAACCCTGCTCATGCGCGGACGGAATGATCACCTCCATCACGGGACGCGCCGGCACTTCATTGTACTTCACCGGATTGAAGGCGCGTTCCACCGCATCTTCGGAGGGCGCAATGACCAGGCGCGAGGCGAGATCGGCACCGCGGAAATCCGGCTTGCCCTTGAGCGCAAGATGCAGCTTGGCGGCGGCACCGCGCGACTTCTGATCACGGATGCGTTTGACGAAGCCGGCGTCGAGGTGGCGCGGCCCGGCAAGCTGGAGGAAGGTGGTCTTGGGACTGATGGCCGAGACCACAGTGGCGGCGCGGATCTCCTCGCCGCCGCCAAGCGTGACGCCTGCCACCCTGTCGTTCTCGATGA
>JBGSNJ010000488.1:0-7415 GCA_041739715.1 Aestuariivirga sp. | reverse complement strand
CACGGTGCGCGAAGCTTCCAAGCGCACCCTGGGTTTGCGGCATTTCGACGTTCAGCTGATTGGCGGCATGGTGCTTCACGAAGGCATGATTGCCGAGATGAAGACCGGTGAAGGCAAGACTCTCGTCGCAACGCTCGCGGTCTATCTCAATGCACTCGCGGGCAAGGGCGTACATGTGGTGACCGTGAACGACTACCTCGCCCGCCGCGACGCCGCCTGGATGGGTGAGGTCTACGGCTTCCTGGGATTGACCACGGGGGTCATCGTCCACGGCCTGTCCGACGAGGAACGCCGGGCCGCCTATGCCAGCGACGTGACCTACGCCACCAACAACGAACTCGGCTTCGACTATCTGCGCGACAACATGAAGTATCATCTGGCTGAGATGGTACAACGTGGGCACAATTTCGCGATCGTCGACGAGGTCGACTCGATCCTGGTGGACGAGGCCCGCACCCCGCTCATCATATCCGGCCCGGTGGACGACAAGTCGGATCTCTACAACACCGTCAACGGCTTCATTCCGGAGCTCTCGCCGGAAGACTACGAGCTCGACGAGAAGCAACGCTCCTGCACGCTGACCGAGAAGGGCAATGTCCATCTTGAACAGGTGCTCGGTGCGGCCGGCCTGCTGAAGGGCGAAAACCTCTACGATGCTGAGAACGTGACCATCGTGCATCATGTGCAGCAGGCGCTGCGCGCCCACAAGCTCTTCCAGCGCGACAAGGACTACATCGTCAAGGACGGCCAGGTCATCATCATCGACGAGTTCACCGGCCGCATGATGCCCGGACGGCGCTATTCGGAGGGCCTGCACCAGGCCCTCGAGGCCAAGGAGCACGTGGCCATCCAGCCCGAGAACGTCACGCTGGCATCCATCACCTTCCAGAATTACTTCCGCCTCTACGACAAGCTCGCCGGCATGACCGGCACCGCCTCCACCGAAGCCGAAGAGTTCATGGACATCTACGGGCTCGACGTGATCGAGATCCCCACCAACGTGCCGGTGGCACGCATGGACGAGGATGACCAGGTCTATCGTACTGCCCGCGAGAAATATGCCGCCATCATCGACGTCATCAACGAGGCCCGCGAACGCGGTCAGCCCGTGCTCGTGGGCACCACTTCGATCGAGAAATCGGAAGTGCTTTCCTCCATGCTGAAGTCCAAGGGGGTTCCGCACAACGTGCTCAACGCCCGCTATCACGAGCAGGAGGCGGCGATCATCTCCCAGGCCGGCGTGCCGGGGGGCGTGACGATCGCAACCAACATGGCCGGCCGCGGAACCGATATCAAGCTGGGCGGCAATCTCGAGATGCGCATCGCCACCGAACTTGCCAACCTGCCCGAGGGTGCCGAGCGCCAGTCGCGCATTGCCCGCATCAAGGACGAGATCGAGGCCGCCAGGCAGAAGGTTCTGGCCGCAGGCGGTCTTTTCGTCATCGGCACCGAACGCCACGAGAGCCGCCGCATCGACAATCAGCTGCGTGGCCGCTCAGGACGCCAGGGCGACCCTGGCCGCTCGCTATTCTATCTTTCGCTGGAAGACGACCTGATGCGCATCTTCGGCTCGGAGCGCATGGACGGCATGCTGCAGAAACTGGGACTGAAGGACGGCGAAGCCATCGTCCACCCCTGGATCAACAAGGCGCTGGAGAAGGCGCAGCAGAAGGTCGAGGCGCGCAACTTCGACATCCGCAAGAACCTGCTCAAGTTCGACAACGTGATGAACGACCAGCGCAAGGTGATCTTCGAGCAGCGCATCGGAATCATGAAGGGCGAAGAGGTTTCCGAGACCATCGACGACATGCGTCACCAGGTGATCAATGACATGGTGACCAAGCACATCCCCCCGAACGCCTACGCCGAGCAGTGGGACGCCGCAGGCTTGCGCGAGCGGCTGCGCGAAGTGATCGCCATCGACTATCCGGTGGACGAGTGGGCCAAGGAAGAGGGAATCGCCGACGAGGAGATCCTCGAGCGCGTCACCAAGGCGGCCGACGACCTCTACGCCGGAAAGCGCGAGAAATACGGTCCCGAGATCATGGGGCAGGTCGAGAAGGCCGTGCTGCTGCGGACGCTCGACAATCTATGGCGCGATCACATCATCACCGTCGACCAGCTGCGCCAGGTGATCCATCTCCGCGGCTATGGCCAGCGCGATCCGCTGAACGAATACAAGACCGAGGGCTTCACGCTCTTCGAGAACATGATCAGCAAGCTGCGCGAGAACACGACCGCGCAGGTCATGCGGGTCGAAGTCCAGACCCGGCCGGCCGACGACATGCTTCCTGACGAAGACGAGCTGCCAATGATGGAGGCCCACCACATCGACGCTCTCACCGGAGAAGACGAACTGGCAGAAGGCCCGCTCCTGACGGTTACGCCTGGCAAGGCGGCAGGCAAGATGGACCCAAAGAAGCCGGATACCTGGGGCAAGGTCAGCCGAAACGACCCCTGCCCTTGTGGGTCAGGCAAGAAATACAAGCATTGCCACGGCGCCTATGTTTGAACCAGCGCGGTTCTAGGCCGCGTCGCGATAGGCAATTGCCCCCATCATGCCGGCGTTCATGTGATAGACGTGATGGCAGTGGAAGGCCCAGTTTCCCGGATTGTTGGCATCGAAGGCAATGGTGACGGTTTCGCCCGGCGGAACCAGGACCGTGTCGCGCACGGCGCCGTCGATGCGCTCGGAACCGATGGCAACTACCTTGAAGTAGTGGCCATGCAGATGCATGGGATGAGACATCGAAGTCATATTGTGCATCATGACCTCCACCCGCTCGCCCATGCGAACGGTGAACAGCACATCATGCATCGATGACTTTCCGTTGAGGCCCCAGTTGTACCCGGCGTCGCCGCCGGTCAGCATGAGCATCTCGGTGCGCGTGACAGGTTCGTCCGGAAGCTGGGCAACGGCCCTGAAGCTGCGCTCGAAGCTGAGGTCCAATGCAGGCGCAACATCGGCCGTCGCAGCTATCCGCTGGACCGCGGCATCGGGCGTGGTCAGCACGATGCCGGTGCGCGCGCTGACGCCTTCGGGCTGGAACAGGATGGGGAACGCGCCACCTTCCCTGGGTATCTGCAGCCGGATGTCGGCGCGCTGGGCGATTGCAAGCGGGAAGCGCGACCCGGGAATGGGATGAATGGCATGGCCGTCGACGGCCACCAGGCTGCCCGTCAGCGCGCCGAGATCGACCCACATGTTGGATGCGCCGGCACCATTGATGATGCGCAGCTTGAGCCAACCACCCTTTTCGACCTGGAGAGTTTCCGGATCGTCCAGGGTGCGATCATTGGCGAGATAGGCATCATAGACCACGTCGTTCAGCATGGCGCCGGACATCGCCGGTGACGCCGGCTGGGCGGCATGATCCATTTTCGAGTGATCCACCCCATGGCCGGCATGGGCCGCATGCGCGCCGCCGCCGCCCTGCAGTTCGGCAAGGATCTCTGCCGGGTCGCGGAACGTGAAGTCATGCAGCATGACGACGTGCTCCTGCTCGTCGAAGACCGGCGTACCGGTCTCGCGCACGATCAGCGGCGCGGCCAGCAGCTGTTGTTCCTGCAAGCCGACATGGGAATGCATCCAGTGCGTTCCGGATTGCAGGACCGGAAAGTCATAGTCGAAGGCTGCACCCGGCCGGAGTGGCGCCTGCGACAGCATCGGAACCCCATCGAACTGAACCGGCGGCGTCAGGCCATGCCAGTGAATCAGGGATTCGACATTGAGATTGTTGGTTAACCGAACGTTGAATTGTTCGCCCAGCAACAGATCCAGACCTTTGAACTCACCGTTGACGCTCAGTCCATAGACCTTTGCAGCGCGGCCCTGCACGTCAAGCGTGCGCGACTCGATGGAAAGATTGCGCCGGGTTCCGGCCCTTGCCCGGCCAACCGACCCCAGCATCGCCGGCATTGCACCCAATCCGGTCAAGATGGCCCGCCGCGTGAGCATCCTGTTCTCCATATGATTGATCTGTTTCGAGACATAAGTGGCATTCCGCCCTGTCACAAGGCGGCCGCCGGTCACAGTTTCGCGTCCCTGCGTGATCACAAAGGCAGAACGCCTCAATTTAAGGTTAACCTTGGGCGGCCTGAGAAACCTGAAAAAACGCCATTTTCAGCTGATGTAAGCACCTACATAAACGCAAACAGAAACACCGAGTGACAATCTTAAGTTCCGCATTAAGGACTCCTTGAAACGATCCATGGTTTAACATGCGTATCTGAAGCCGGTATCACCGGATGCGATGGAGCCCCGAGACGTGACACACATTGCAGGCAAGTTTGGCAAATTCCTCAGGGATTCGAAGGGCGCGACCGCAATCGAGTATGCCCTGATCGCATCGATCATGGGTGTGATGATCGTTCCGGTCCTGAGCGACACGACGTCGGGCGTCGCCTCTCTCTATACAAAGATTCAGGGTCTCTTCGACAGTCTCAACTGATCTGGTTCAGAGGCTTCTGCCGATCGCCAGGAACTTCTCGCGGCGCTGCGTACGCAGCACGTCTCCCGAAACATTGCGATAGGCCTTGAGCGTCCGGCTGAGCGCGTCGCCCGTTGCGGCGATCACGTCGGCCCGGCCGCGATGCGCCCCGCCCAGCGGCTCGCCGATGATCTCGTCGATGATGCCTAGCTTCTTGAGGTCCTGCGCCGTGATCTTCATGGCAGCGGCAGCATCCTTGGCGCGGGCTGCGTCGCGCCACAGGATGGAGGCCGCACCCTCGGGCGAGATCACGCTGTAGATCGCATGCTCCAGCATCAGTACCGTATTGGCCGTCGCGATGGCGATGGCACCGCCTGACCCACCTTCGCCGATGATCACGGAAACCAGTGGAACACCGAGGCCAAGGCAGCAGTCCGTGGCCCGCGCGATGGCTTCGGCCTGCCCGCGTTCCTCGGCATCAATGCCGGGATAGGCGCCGGCGGTATCCACGAAGGTGATCACCGGCAAGCCGAACCGCTGGGCCAGCTCCATCAGGCGGACCGCCTTGCGGTAGCCTTCGGGCCGCGCCATGCCGAAGTTGCGCTTGAGGCGGGAGGCGGTATCGTTGCCCTTCTCCTGACCGATGACCATGACGGGCTCGCCCCGGAAACGGCCAAGCCCGCCGATCACCGCAAAGTCCTCGGCGAACTTGCGGTCGCCCGCCATGGGCGTGAACTCGGTGATGAGGGACCCGATATAGTCAGTGGCATGCGGCCGCTCGGGATGGCGGGCCACCTGGGCCTTTTGCCAGGGATCGAGGTTCTGATAGAGATCGGACAGGCTCTTGGCAGCCTTCTTCTCGAGCGACTTCACCTCTTCCGCGATGGAGACGGTCTTGTCGCCAGCGGCGAGCGCGCGCAGTTCGGCGATCTTGCCTTCGAGTTCGGCGACGGGCGCTTCAAAATCGAGAAAACTTGGCATGACAGTGGATCGATCCTTGGAAAGGCCGATAACTGGCCGTCCGCGTCCGGGAAGTCAACTTTTCTTGGCAAGTGGGTGATGGGTCTCGACCACCTGCCGCAACCGCTCGGACTGCACATGGGTGTAGATTTGTGTCGTCGATATGTCCGCATGGCCCAGCATCTGCTGGACCGCCCGCAGATCCGCCCCCCCGGCCAGGAGGTGGCTGGCGAAGCCGTGGCGCAGCACGTGCGGCGAAAGCTTTGCGGCATCGATCCCGGCCTCGCGGGCCAGATCCTTCAGCGTCAGGGCGAAGTGCTGCCGCGTCAGGTGGCCTGACTGGCCGGAGGAAGGAAACAGCCATTTGCCCTCGCCGCCGTCCTGCCGTCCCAGGACATCGAGATAGCCGTCCAGCACGTCGCGGGCGCTGACCGAGACAGGCACCAGCCGCTCGCGCCCGCCCTTGCCCTTCACGGTCAGGAAGTCGCGTTCGGCCCGCGCCGCGCGGACCGTCAGGCCGACCAGCTCCGACACGCGTAGTCCGGTAGCATAGAGCAGCTCCATCAGGCAGAGCATGCGCCAGGCCTTGAACACCGACTTGCCCTCGGCGCCCGCCAGCCGGCCTCGCGCGGTGGCGATCAGTTGCTCAACGTCCTTCCTGTCGATCATCTTGGGCAGGGATCTTGCACTCCGGGGACTGGCGATCGCGGTCGCCGGATTGTCGACCGCCAGCCCGTCGCCGTGCAGGAAGCGGTGGAACTGGCGGATGCAGGAGAGCTTGCGGGCCGCGGTGCTGCGCGCCATGCCCTGGGCCTCCAGCACCGCAAGGTAATTGCGGATATCGTCGGGCGCGGCATCCTTCAGCCGGCGTCCATGCTGCTCAAGGTAATCGCCATAGGCCTCGAGATCGCGGCTGTAGGCCGAGATCGTGTTCCGGGCGGCGCCACGCTCGGCAGCCAGCATTTCGAGGAAGCGCGAGACCAGCCGGTCTGCTCCTGCCATCTCAGCGCTGCCGCAGCTTCTCGGAGGGAAGCGCCTTCACGATCTCGGTCTGCTCCGGCGGAAAATTCGCCAGCAGCCATGCGCCCCCGTAGATGACGCCGCCGATCGTCGCGATGACCAGTAGAAATCGAATCGTGTCCGGCATGAATCCACCCTGAAACACCGAGAATAACCGAGGACGCAGCGAAACGGAAAGGCTTTGCGATGACAGTCCCCCCGCGATAGAAGCGGGGTCAAGTTCAGGGTTGGAGTCATGGCGCGCCGTTCCATCGCTAAGGAGGCCGAAACCGTCCGCGAGTGCCTGGGGTCCCACCCCATCGTGCTGGTCGGGCTCATGGGGGCCGGAAAATCGAGCGTCGGCCGGCGCCTGGCCGAAAAGCTGGGCATTCCCTTCGTCGATGCCGATCAGGAGATCGAGACCGCAGCGGGCAAGACCATACCCGAGATCTTTGCCGATCATGGCGAGGCCTATTTCCGCGAGGGCGAACGCCGGGTGATTGCCCGCCTGCTCGGACAGGGTGCGCAGGTTCTGGCCACCGGCGGCGGTGCCTTCATGAATGACGAGACCAGGGCACGGATTGCCGCCGAGGGCGTCTCGGTCTGGCTGCGCGCCGAACTGCCGCTGCTGATGAAACGCGTGGCCAAGCGGCCGGGGCGGCCGCTGCTGCAGGAGCGCGACCCGGAGACCGTGATGCGCGAGCTGATCGAAAAGCGCTACCCGATCTATGCCCTGGCGGACGTCACGGTCGAAAGCCGCGACGTCCAGCACGGACAAATGGTGAATGACGTTGTCCGCGCCCTGGCGCAGTGGGACGGCTGGGAGCGGTGGAAGAATGACTGACCAGGAAAACCTCCAGACCGTGGCTGTCGCACTCGGCAACCGCAGCTACGACATCGTCATCGGCGAAGGCCTGCTGTCCGGTGCCGGCCGCATCATCGGCCCCCTGCTGCGGCGGCCGATGACCGCCATCGTCACCGACCGCAACGTCGCGGAGGCCCACCTGCGGACGCTGCAGGACTCGC
>JBGSNJ010000465.1:0-3502 GCA_041739715.1 Aestuariivirga sp. | reverse complement strand
CGAAGGCCAGCGCCGCATCGAGATCGGCGGCCGAAATGCCGCCCAGCTTTGTCTTGGTCAGCAGCTTCGCCCGCTGCAGGGCGGTGATGAGGCCCGCCGTAAACGTGTCGCCGGCACCCACAGTGTCCGCCACCTTCACCTTCACCGCAGACCGGGAAATGCGGTCGCGCGCCGTGAAGGCCTCGACGCCATTGCCGCCACGGGTGACGACAACGATCTTCGCACCGGCCTTGAGCCATTTGCGGGCCGCAGCCGCGACATCGGCCTTGCCCGTCATCCAGGCGACATCCTCGTCCGAGATCTTGAGGATATCGGCCATGGCGATCATGCGGTTGAGGCGCGCCATGTGCTTGCGGCGCTCCCGGATCATGCCGGGGCGGATATTGGGATCGAGGGTAATGACACGGGACCGCGCCTCGCGCTTCATCAGCGCCTCAAGCGTTGCGCCGCCCGGCTCGGGGATCAGGCTGATGGAGCCGAAATGCAGGGCGGAAACGGCCTTCTCGAGCCGCGGCAGATCCCGGCGGGACAGCATGCGGCCGGCGGAATTGTCGTCGAAGAAGGAATAGCGGGCATGGCCGTCGGTGAGCTTCACGAAGGCGAGGGTGGACGGCCGGTCCCAGGTCTTGATGTAGCGCAGGTCCACCTTGCTGGCCTTGAGACCCTCGCGCAGCATGTCGCCGAAGAAATCGGTGGACAGTCCGGTGAAGAGGCCCGTCCGGTTGCCCAGCCGGCCCAGCGCGATGGCCGTGTTGTAGACCGAGCCACCATTGAAGGGCTGATAGAGCGTGGCGCCTTCCTTGCCCGTCCGGGGCAGGAAGTCGATCAGGGCTTCCCCACAGCAGAGAATCATCCAAAGGCCTCCCGGAATATCTTTGTTTTTCAATGCTTATGCCGCATTTTTCGACACAGAGCAATAAGTCAATTCAGTTGAATTATCGCCATAATGTTTGACTATGCGGAGAAACAGTCTATCTGAGCGGCGCACATCAAATCCAGCGGAAAGACCCTCAATGACCCCCCGCATCATTCCCGTGGAGAGCTTCGACCTTGTGGTGTTCGGGGCCACGGGCGACCTTGCGCAGCGCAAGCTTCTGCCGGCGCTCTTCCATCGCGACCTGCAGGGACAGATTCCGCCAGGCGCGCGGATCATCGGGGCGTCGCGCCGGGCCATGAGCAATGAAGAATTCCATGGTTTTGCCGAGGCGGCAATCAAGGCGCATGTGCCGGCCGATCAACTTGCGGGCGACGTCATGACACGGTTTCTCGCCCGGCTCAGCTACGTCTCGGTCGACGCGTCGCGCGATGCCGACTGGGACGATCTCGCCGCAGCACTGGGCGAAACGGGCGACCGCATCCGCGTCTTCTATCTGGCCGTCGGTCCCGACCTGTTCGGACCGATCTGCGAGCGGCTGGGCAGCCACGGGCTGGTGACGCCGCAGACCCGCGTGGTGATCGAGAAGCCGCTGGGCAAGTCCGGCGCCTCGGCCAGGGCCGTGAACGACGCCATCGGCAAGGTCTTATCCGAGCCGCAGATCTACAGAATCGATCATTATCTCGGCAAGGAGACCGTGCAGAACCTGATGGCGCTGCGCTTCGCCAATGCGCTGTTCGAGCCCGTCTGGAACTCCGCCCATATCGATCACGTGCAGATCACCGTGGCCGAGACTCTCGGCGTCGAGGGCCGTGCCGGCTACTACGACACCGCCGGCGCGCTGCGCGACATGGTGCAGAACCACATCCTGCAGCTGCTTTGTCTCGTGGCCATGGAACCGCCCGCCTCTGCCGCCGCCAATGACCTGCGCGACGAGAAGCTGAAGGTGCTCAAGGCGCTGCGGCCGATCATGGGCGATGCCGTGGCGCAGCTCACGGTGCGCGGACACTATCGCGCCGGCGCGTCGGATGGCGGCGCGGTGAAGGGCTATCTGGAGGAATTGGGATCGACCACGTCGAAGACCGAGACTTTCGTCGCCATCAAGGCCGAGATCGAGAACTGGCGCTGGGCCGGCGTGCCCTTCTATCTCCGCACCGGCAAGCGCCTTCCGTCGCGCGTCTCCGAGATCGTGGTGACCTTCAAGCCGGTGCCGCATTCGATCTTCGGCACGGCCGCAGGTCCCGTGGTCTCGAACCGCCTGGTGCTGCGCCTGCAGCCCGATGAAGGCGTCAAACTGTGGCTGATGATCAAGGACCCCGGCCCCGGCGGCATGCGCCTGTCGCACGTGCCGCTAGACATGACCTTCGCCGAGGCCTTCGACGTGCGCAATCCGGATGCCTATGAGCGGCTGCTCATGGACGTGGTGCGCGGCAGCCAGACGCTGTTCATGCGCCGCGACGAGGTGGAGGCGGCATGGGCCTGGATCGATCCGATCCTGGAGGCCTGGGCGGCATCCCCTGACCTGCCCAAGCCCTATACCGCCGGCACCTGGGGGCCTTCCGCCGCCGTGGCGCTGATCGAGCGGGACGGGCGCACCTGGTACGAGGATCAAGACCTATGATCGAAGCCGAACGAATCTTTCCCGCCCGAGAGGCGCTGGCCGAGAGCCTGGCCCATGACGTGGCCGAAGAGCTGATGCGCGCCATCGAGGCCAAGGGCAAGGCGACCCTGGCCGTTTCGGGCGGCACGACACCCAAGACCTTCTTTGCCAAGCTGTCGCAGATCGATCTGCCATGGCATCGCGTGACGGTGACGCTGGTCGACGAGCGCCAGGTGCCCGAGACGAGCGAGCGGTCCAATGCGAAACTGGTGCGCGAGACGCTGCTGGTCGACAGGGCGGCGGCCGCGAAATTCGTGCCGCTGATCGATACCGACGCTGCCGCGGCCCTGCCGCCCTTCGACGTCACCGTACTCGGCATGGGCGCCGACGGGCATACGGCTTCCTTCTTTCCGGGCGGCGACCGGCTGGCCGAAGCGATGAACAGCAATACCCAGGCCCGCATCATCGCAATGACGGCGCCGGGCGCCGGCGAGCCACGCCTCACCTTCACACTTCCAGTAATCGAGGCGACAGGACGGCTGAAGCTTCACATCGAAGGCGCGGAAAAGAAGGACGTGCTCGCGCGCGCCCTGGCCGATGGTCCGACCGCGGAATTGCCGGTGCGGGCGGTCTTGCGCAGTCAGACACCCTTGACCCTATACTGGGCCCCCTAGCAGGAGACGCCATCCATGCCGGTCAAGGCTACGATATCCGCCGTCACCGAGGCGATCATCGCGCGCAGCGCCGCGCAGCGGCGGCGCTATCTCGACAAGATCGACGCGGCAGTGGCGCGGCAACCGAAGCGCAAGGCGCTGGGCTGCGCGAATATCGCCCATGGCTTTGCCGCCTGCGGTGCAGCCGACAAGAACGCGTTGCGCAACGGGACCGGTCCCAATCTCGGTATCGTCACGGCCTACAACGACATGCTGTCGGCACATCAGCCCTTCGAGACCTACCCCGAACTGATCCGCAAGGCGGCGCGCGATACGGGCGGCACGGCGCAGGTGGCCGGCGGCGTGCCAGCCATG
>JBGSNJ010000423.1:0-2559 GCA_041739715.1 Aestuariivirga sp. | reverse complement strand
AGACTGCCATCGGCGCCCATGGTGACGACCGCCAGCTCCGCGCCCGCATCGAGGAGACCGGCTGCGACAGCTTCGGCCGCCGCGGCCTCGGCTGATGCAAAGGCAATGCTCAGCCCCTCGGGGTCGAGATTTTCCGGTCGATTGTTGACCGAAAGGTCCTGCGACACGGAAACGCCCAGTGCGCGCAGCCGCCGCTTGGATTCGCCTGCGTCATTGATCCAGCCGATGTGCACATGCCGGACGCCACGCAGGACGTCGTAATGCGCCTCCGGCACCCGGTAGGTTGCGCAGGCCCCGAAATCCTCGAAACCGATGCGGCGCTCGCCGCCCGGCAGCGTTTCAATCTCCGTATAGGCGGTGGAACGCTCGCCATCGATCAGCAGGCCCGCAAGGCCCACGCCATTGCGGAGCAGCTCGGCGCGCAGATGCACCCCTTCCCGGTCCGCCCCGACTGCGCCGAAATAGGAGACCTCGCAGCCCAGCAGCGCCGCCTGCACCGCCACGTTCACGGCATTGCCTCCGGCCAGCAGCCGGTTCACCGGCGGCAGGAAGCGGTCGATGCAGTTGTCCCCCAGCGCGGCGATCCGCACGGCCATGATCAGTATGACACACGCTTGTAGTAACGCCGCACGGTCAGCGGATGTCCGCGCCGCAGGGCCAGATACTGGCTGAGCCGCTCCAGCGCCGATGAAAGGATCGCCGGCGCGATGAGGGCCCGCAGCTCCGGCGAGATGCCGGGCAGGTCGAAGCCTGCCGTATCCAGCACGAAGAGCTTGTCGGTGTATTGCGCGGCGAAACGCTCCACCCGGTCGGCCAGCGGGCGGAAGGCGTCTTCGCCCTTGAGCAGCATGACACTGACGCCCTTCTCCACCAGTTCCAGCGGTCCGTGAAAGAAGTCCGCGGCGTTCACCGGACGGGTGCGGATCCACTGCATCTCTTCAAGGATGCACATGCCGAAGTACCAGGCCTCGGCCCAGCAGTTCCCCGCTGCTGTCATGAGATGATAGGGCTCGGTCTCGATCTGCGCGGCATAGGCCGCGGCCCGCGCGTCGAACTGGTCCTTCACCGCGGCCAGCAGTGCGGGAAGCGCCTGCAACTCCGCCACATGCGCCGTGCGTCCTGCATGCTCGCCGCGATGCGCCATCACGGACAGGGCGATCAGCAGCGACTGCAGATAGAAGGACTCGCACGACGTGTCATCTTCGGCAAAGTTCACGAGCACATGGTCGGCGCCTCTCGCCAGCGGCGTGTCGGCATGCCCCGTCAGCACCAGGACCTTCGCCTGCTTGGCCTTGCACATCTCCAGCAGCGCGACGCTTTCACGCGTCGTCCCCGACAGCGACGGAATGACCACCAGCGAGTGTCCCCCCAGATGGCAATTGCCGCCCGCCACGATCTCCGCCGCCGTCTCGAAGAAGACCGGAAAGGCGCTCTGCCGCTGCAGCAGGCGCGCCGCCGGCTCCATCAGGATCGCCGCACCGCCGGAGCCCGAGAAGAAGAGGTTGCGAGTGCCGGACTCCAGACTTTTGCCCACAATCTCGTGGATCCGGTCCGCCAGCGCCACGGCGCCGGTCTGGATCTTCAGATAGCGGTTCCGGTCAAAAGCAATCATCCTGGCGCGCCTCCCTGCAGTGCTGGCGGCATGTCCTTAGCAGAGAGGCGGCTCAGCTTTCCATGACTTCCTTCACCTTCTCCACCAGCTGCTTGAGCGAGAAGGGCTTGGGCAGGAAGGCGAAATCGGTCTGGCCCTCGAGGTTCTTCTCGAAGGCATCCTCGGCATAGCCCGACACGAAGATCACCTTGGTCTTGATGCCGCGTTTCCTCAGTTCACGGAGCATCGTCGGTCCGTCCATTTCCGGCATGACCACATCCGACAGGATCAGCTCGAAGCCTTCGGGGCTGTCCTCGATCTTCTCGAGTGCCCGCTCGCCGGAATCGGCCTCGATCACCGTGTAGCCGCGCGAGGTCAGCGCGCGGACCGCGAAGGCCCTGACCGCATCCTCGTCCTCCACCAGCAGGATGCGCCCCTTGCCGGTGTGGTCGGAACTCCTGGCTACCGCCGCCGGCGCTGCGACGGCAGCGGCGGGCTGTTCCGGCTCGGGATGGTGACGCGGCAGGTAGATCCGGAAGGTGGTGCCCTTGCCGACTTCCGAGTCGCAGAAGATGAAGCCGCCGGTCTGCTTGACGATGCCATAGACGGTCGAGAGCCCGAGGCCGGTGCCCTTGCCAACCTCCTTGGTGGAGAAGAAGGGCTCCCAGATCTTGTTGAGGATCTCCGGGGGAATGCCGGAGCCGGTGTCCTGCACTTCGACCGCCACATATTCGCCGGGCGTCATGAACTCGGGTCCGAGGCCGCGCGACTCCTCGGCGGAGACGTTGTAGGTCCGGACTGTAAGCGTGCCCCCCTTGGGCATGGCATCGCGCGCGTTCACCGCGAGATTGATGACGACCTGTTCGAACTGGTTGATGTCCACCAGCACCAGGCCGAGATCGCGGCCATGGTTGATCTTCAGCTCGACCTTTTCGCCCAGCACGCGGCCCAGGAGATTGCCGAGGTCC
>JBGSNJ010000415.1:0-2637 GCA_041739715.1 Aestuariivirga sp. | reverse complement strand
GCACCGGGCAGGCGTCGCAGCGGAGCTTGTCCTGTTGCGTTTCCGTCATGGGCGCTCCATCGCCTTGATGGCGGCCCGCACGCGATCCGGTGTGGCCGGCGTGCGGGTGATGCGTGCGCCGGTGGCATGGTGGATGGCATTGAGGATCGCCGGGGCAGTCGGGATCAGCGCCTGTTCGCCGATCCCCTTGGCGCCGAAGGGGCCGACGGCCGAGGCGCATTCGATGAGGATGGACTCGATGGGCGGCACGTCGCCGATGGTGGGAATGAGATAGTCGTGCAGGTTCTCGCCGCGTCCGGGCGTGAACTCCTCCATCAGCGCCATGCCGATGCCCTGGGCGACGCCGCCTTCGATCTGACCTTCGACCAGCACAGGATTGATGGCACGGCCGACGTCATGTGCTGCCGTGATCTTGAGGACCTTCACGGTGCCGAGAGCGAGATCGACCTCCACCTCGGCGAGGTGAGCGCCATAGCCATAGACGGCGTAGGGAATGCCCTGCCCGTCCGGATCGAGTGGCGCGGTCGGCGGGTCGAAGCTCTCTTCCGCGCAGAGCACGTAGCCATGCGCGTCGCGCGGCTGCCGTTCGAGGATGACCGCGCGCACCACCGCATCCTCAATCACGATGAGCCGGCCATCGGCGACATCGAGCGTCGCGTCTTCGCCTGCGTTGGCGAGGCGCAGCATTGAGCGGCGAAGCGCACGTCCCGACAGTTCAGCCGCTTTTCCAGTGACAAAGGTCTGGCGCGATGCGGATGTCTTGCCGCAGTCGGGCGTGAGATCGGTGTCGGGCGCGACCAGATCGAAACAGGCAAGCGGCAGGCCCAGCGCATCGGCGGCAATCTGTGCGATCACCGTGTTGGATCCCTGGCCGATGTCCACGGCACCCTGGTGCAGCGCGATGCGGCCATCCGGCTTCAGGCCGATGCGAATGGTGGAGGGATTGGGCAGTGAGGTATTGCCGCATCCATAGAACATACCCGCGACGCCTGCGCCACGGCGCTTGCGTCCGCCACCCAGGTTGAAGGCCACCGCGTCGCGGCGCGCTCGCTGCCAATGCGGCACCAGCGCCTCGAAGCAGGCACGAATGCCGACGCCGTCGCCCATGACCTGGCCGGTGACGGTCGGTGCCGTATCGGTGAGCGCATTGGCGATGCGGAAGTCCAGCGGGTCGAGCCCCAGCTTGATCGCCAGCATGTCCAGCATCTGCTCCTGGGCTATGACGGTCTGCGGCACGCCGAATCCGCGGAAGGCGCCGGCAGGCACGCAGTTCGTCAGAACCGCGCGGCTTTCGGCGCGATAGTTGGGAACAACATAGGGACCCGAGGCGTGAACCGGCACGCGGTTGGCGACGGTCGGACCCCATGACGCATAGGCGCCCGTATTGAAGGCGCCATCGAACTCCATCGCCAGAAGCCTGCCGTCAGCGTCC
This sequence comes from Aestuariivirga sp., assembly GCA_041739715.1. Taxonomy (GTDB): domain Bacteria; phylum Pseudomonadota; class Alphaproteobacteria; order Rhizobiales; family Aestuariivirgaceae; genus Aestuariivirga. The sequence continues at coordinate 1,205 of JBGSNJ010000415.1, read as the reverse complement.
GCAGCCATGCGCGCGCGCATGCGGGCGGGATGGCGCTTGGTCGTGGAGGCGATGGATTCTGGACGCATATAGACCATGGCCGCCGGGCGTCCAAGAAGCCAGGCCGCGATCGCCACGAAGGGCTGCACCGAGAGATCGAGCTTCGAGCCGAAGCCGCCGCCGCAGGCGGAGGGAATGATCCGCACGGCATCAGGCTCGATTCCGAGAATGGCGGCGACATCGTCGCGGTCCAGATAGGGCGATTGCGTCGAGACGGTCACCTCGATGCGGTCCTTCACGCGCCGGGCCCAGCCCGCCTCGGGTTCGATATAGGCGTGCTCGACGAACCCGGTCGAGAACTCGCCTTCCACCACCGCCGCGGCCCTTGCGATGGCTGTGTCCGTGTCGCCGCGGATCACACGGCCGCGCACCAGGATATTGCCGGGTCGGTTCTCGTGGATCAGAGCGGCCGAAGGATCTTCCGCTTGCTCCAGGGTGAGGACGGCCGGCTTTTCGGTCCAGACGATCGGAAAGCTGCCCTCGTCGAAGTCCGAGATGACGCTGCAGTCACCGACGATGGCCGCCACGGCCTCGCCGCGGAAACGCGTCTCGCCGGTGGCGAACACCGGCTGATCGGCGAAAGGCGGAATCACGCCGAAGATGTTGCGGCCGGGAATGTCCGCAGCCGTCAGCACACGGATGATGCCGGGACTGGCGGCCAAGAAGGCGTCAAGGTCGCCGAAGCTGAAGCGGGCGCGGTGATAGGGCGAACGGATGGCCCGAACAAAGAGCGCGTCCGGCGGAATGGCGTCGGCGCCATAGGCCTCCTGACCCGCAACCTTGGGATGCCCATCGAGGCGTGCGATGCGCGCGCCCACCGCCTTGCCTGCCTTCGGCGTGGCAACCGTGCACGGCGCGCTGGCCACGCCGACAATCGCATCGATGATCTTGGAATAGCCCGTACAACGGCAGAGGACGCCGGACATTGCATCGGCAATGCGCGCGCGCGATGGCGCTCTCTCATGATCGAGAAGGCGGGCGGCCGCCACCAGCATGCCCGGTGTGCAGATGCCGCATTGGGCGGCGCCCTGCGCGAGGAACGAGTCCTGCAGTGCCTGCCCCGTGGAGGTGTTCGCGGCCAGTCCCTCGACCGTAACGACGGACCTGCCCTCGGCCTCCGCAACCGGAACGAGGCAGGCACAGGCGAGCTCGCCATCGATCTGCAC
>JBGSNJ010000341.1:0-10097 GCA_041739715.1 Aestuariivirga sp. | reverse complement strand
CTGCAGCAGGTTCGCGCCTGTTGCCTTGCTGCCGAAGCGGCCCGGGACCAGTCGTCCGCCCGCATCGGCGATCATGTTGGCGCGGCCGGAAAGTCCGTCGCCGTCCCGGTCGGACGGATCGGCAAGAGCAAGAATGGCTGTCTCGTCGATCCTGTCGATCGCGCCGCGTCCGCGCAAGCTTGGGGCGATCCGCGTCTCAAGCACGATCGCATCGTCAGGCTCCTGCAGCCGGGTCTCGACAACCAGATCCTTACCCCGAAGGCGGACTGCGACCCTGGCTTCGGCGGTGAGCCCCGGCAATGCCGCAGTCTGAAGCTGGGCGCCCAGCAGCGGATGTGAGCGTCCATCGGAAGCGCCGCTCCGCACGACCAGTCCGCGCGCCTTGAGCCAGCCGTTGTCCGTCTCGAAAAGGGCCGGGCCACCGCCGGCATGGCAGGCATTGCAGGAGCGCGCATTGAACAGCGGGCCCAACCCATCTGACGCATCGGTGGACGCCGGGGCGGCCACCCAGTTGCGGGCAAACAGGGCCTTGCCCATGGCTGTGTCGAGAGGATCGGCTGCGGCCGTTGCCGCCATGGCCAGAACGGCCACAAGACTGACGGGAAATCGCCTCACGGAGCTTGCACTGCCGCGGGATTGTCGAGGCTGTCCGATCCCTCGACCTTGATCTTGAGGTCGAGCGCCGTGACCATCGCCTCGATGCCACGGGTCTGGGCGACGAGGCTGTCGATGGCGGCCTGGACAAGCGCGTTACCTTCGGCATTGCCGGCGCCGATCATCTGGTCATAGGCCATGGCGCCACTGTCGCCCTTGTCCTTGATGGCCTTGAACCTGGCCAGTGCATCTTGCATCAGGCCATCCAGCCTGGCCTGTGCCTCGGGTGCAGCCGACGCCGCATAGTCCTGGAGCCCGGGGCCTTCGAGCATCGTGCCGTCGCGCCGCGGCACGCTGCCGGAGTAGATCGACCACATGCCGGCCACATCGTAGTAGTGCGAATTGTGAGTGTTGTCGGAAAAACAGTCATGCTCTTCCTCGGGGTCGTGGAGAATGAGTCCCAGCTTCATCCGCTCGCCGGCCAGTTCGCCATAAGACAGACTGCCCAGCCCCGTGAGGATGGTTGCGAGGGCCTCCGCATCTGGCTTCGAGAGTACGTCCTTGCGCGCCGCACCCTCGGCCCCCCAGTTTGCAACCATCTCATCGAGGTCAGCCACGAGGAGGTCGGTAGCCGACTTGAGGTAGGCGGCACGGCGCTCGCAGTTGCCATTGGTACAGTTGGCGGGATCGAAGTCCGTATACGGACGGTTTCCGGCGCCGGGGCCGGTGCCGTTCAGGTCCTGGCCCCAGAGGAGGAACTCGATGGCGTGGTAGCCGACCGAGACATTTGCCTCCGAGTCGGCCGCCTCGTGCAGCGACTTGATGAGATCGGGTGTAATCGCCGAGGCGTCGATGGTTTCCGTGCCGATGGTCAGCTTCGGATTGGCGATGACGTTCACCGCGTAAAGAACATTCTCGTCCGACTCCTCGCCATAGGTTGCGATATTGACGTAATCGATCAGTCCCTCATCCAGCGGCCAGGCATTCACGCGGCCTTCCCAGTCGTCGACAATGGCATTGCCAAATCGGAAACCCTCCGTCTGCTGATACCAGGGCCGCGACTCCAGCCAAGCCTTGCGCGCGGTATCCAGTGTCTCCTGCGAAGGCTTGGCGACCAGCGCATCGACGGCCTTCTGCAGATCGGCCGCCGCGGCGCGCGCATCGCCATACATGGCCTCGGCCATGTCGGCGTAATGGGTGGCTACGGCCTTGGGAGTCACGGTGTCACCAAGCGCCAGCGAGAAGGCGGCCGAGAGGGTAAGTGCAGTTCCGGTCATCAGGCCAAGCCAGGGGAATTTCATGATCGAGCTCCGGTTCAGTTTAAGGTGCGAGGGGATTGTAGCTGCGCCACGCGGTTCATGGCCGAGATCGAGTCGACAACTTCAACCGTGACCGGATACATGGCGAGGCGGGCGTCATGGAGCGCCACGGCGAAGGGCAGCGTGGCATGCCACACATCCCTCAGGCGAAGCATGTCGCTGGTGCCGGTGAGATAGCGGGCGGCACGCAGCCCCGTTTCGGCATCACGGGCCTGACCGGCCGAGACGATCGACAGCGCCATGCATTCGTCGTGACAGAGGTTCAGGCAGCACTGGGGAAAATAGGCGAGCGGCTTCTCCGCGTTCAGGCGGATGCAGCGGGCCCAGAACTGCAGTTCGCCCACGAGACGCCGGGCCGCGGGGGCGCCCAATGCCCCGATGAAGTCCCGCCACACCGCCTCCCAGCAGTCGGCATCGGCCAGTTCGTAGGCCGCCATGATGTTGCGGAAGCCTGAAATGACCAGGCGTTCAGGCTGCCGTGCCAGGAGATCCCGCGTATTGGCTGTCATGTCTGGTTGCGCCCCACTAATCCGAGTAATTTACTCAGATGACAGTACACGAGTGAGGCTGCAAGAAAAATGTGAGTAAGATCAATATATTAGAATTGTTCTAGACTGGGGACGACTGCGTCAGGGGGCGATCAGGGGCTCAAAGCGCTTGTCCGTCAGTGTCTTGAGGAAGGCAACGAGCGCGTCGATTTCGCGGTCCTTGAGGGCCGGACCGGACGCGAGTTCCTCGAGTGACAGGGTGCTGTCCACTTCCGGAGGATCCCAGGCCTTGCCGGTCTCGGGATTGATCTGCCGCCGCGCGGCCTTGGCATTGTACTTGTTGTAGAAGAGGATCACCGTGCGCAGGTCCTTGAAGACGCCATTGTGCATGTAGGGTGCGGTCACGGCGACATTGCGTAATGTGGGCGTCTTGAACTTGCCCTTCTGGGCAGGATCGCCGCCGACCGCTGCGTTCTCAAGTAGCCCGCCATCGACATGGCTCGTCGGCAGGCCGTTGACGGCACGCAGTTCCGCGTTGACGGGAACTCCAATGTTGTGGAACTCGTAGCTACTGAAGGTCTCGCCCTCTGCGCCACCAAGCGGCTTCAACTGGTGGCACTTGCTGCAGTTGGTGAACTGGTTGGAGAAGAACAGCACGCGGCCCAGTTCCTCTTCTTCGGTAAGGTCGTATTCGCCACGCAGGGCGCGATCATACTTTGAATCAAAGGGCTGAAAGAGCGGCGTGCGCTCGAAGGCCGCGATGGCCTGCGTCATTGCCGCATAAGCCCTTTCGTCATCCGCGAAGACATCCTTGCCGAAGATTTTCTGAAAGCGGTTGACGTAGTCGGGGCTTTCCCTCAGCCGCCCGACCACGGCCGACTTCGATGGCATTCCCATTTCCAGTGGATTGAGCGGGGGTCCGCCAGCCTGGCCCTCAAGATCGGGTTCGCGTCCGTCATGAAACTGGCCGCCCGCCCAGCGTCCCTTGGCGTTCCTGCCGAAGACCGGCGCGAAGCTGGCATAGGCGGCGGTTGGCGCATTGCGGTCGCCCAGCGACGTGCCATCGTCGCCCAGCGAAGCGGCGCGACCGGCAGTTGTCTCACGCGGGTCGGTGAAAGCATGATCGGGCGCGTGACAGGTGGAACAGGCCTGGGTACGATCCTTCGACAGGTTCACGTCAAAGAACAGGGACTCGCCGAGTTTGGCGCGTTCGGGATCATCGCCAGACCAGGCCGGCACCAGGGAAAGCACCAGCGCCACGGTCGTTGCAATGGACAGGCGGGTCATAACGCGGCTCTAGACCCGAGGGCTTTCCGCCGTCAATGAGGCACGCCCGCACGCCCGTCTTTCTTGACTCGCAAACCGGTTTGCACTATCACCCGCCGATCCGCGCGCAAGGCAAGTCCGACCGCGCGTTTTGCGCTGCCCGAGGCAACTCAACTTCGCCTGCGAAAACAGGCGCTTAAAGTCCGCTGGTTCGCGAGTTTCCAGCGGCGCCACAGGGCGCGGGAGAACAAGGACGAAAGAAATGTACGCAGTCATCAAGACTGGCGGCAAGCAGTATCGCGTTGCCGCCGACCAGAAGATCCAGATCGAGAAGCTCGTTGGCAATCCCGGCGACCAGGTGGAGTTCACTTCGGTGCTGATGGTAACTAACGGCGGCAGCGTCGATGTGGGCGCGCCCTTCGTGGCTGGTGCCACGGTCGTGGGCGAGATCGCTTCACAGGACCGTGGGCCGCATCTCACCATCTTCAAGAAGCGCCGCCGCAAGCATTATCGCCGGAAGAACGGCCATCGCCAGGACCTGACCTCTGTCACGATCCGCGAGATCCTCGTCGGAGGCGCCAAGCCAGCCAAGAAGGCCGAGGCTGCGCCCGCCGCGAAGGCAGACGGCGAAGCAGCCCCCGCCAAGAAGCCGCGCGCCAAGGCCAAGAAGGCCGAAGCCGCCGTGCAGGAATAAGGAGACAGATCCATGGCTCACAAGAAAGCAGGCGGTTCATCCCGCAACGGCCGCGATACCGCGGGCCGCCGTCTCGGTGTGAAGCACTTCGGTGGCGAGACCGTGATTCCGGGCAACATCATCGTTCGCCAGCGCGGCACCAAGGTGCATCCGGGAACTGGCGTCGGCATCGGCCGCGATCACACCATCTATGCGACCGTCACCGGCACCGTGAATTTCCGCAAGACCAAGGGCGAGCGGCAGACGGTTTCCGTCATTCCGCCGGTAGCCGCAGAGTAACGGCGGACGCGACATAGCCGCCGGACCCATCGTTCCGGCCGGTGAAAATCAAGCGGAGAGGTGGGTTCCACCTCTCCGCTTTTTTTTGGGATCGATCCGATGACGACCATCACCACCGCCAGGCTGTCGCTGCGCCCGCTCCGCGAGACGGACGCGGGCGATATCGTCCGTCAGCTGAACAATTTCGCGGTTTCCAGGTGGACGGCGCGCGTCCCGTTTCCCTATTCGACGCTCGATGCCGAGGATTTCCTGAGGCGGGTTGCCATGCTGGGGGCCGGCAATCTGGTCGCCGCTATCGTGCCGAAGGAGACGGACCGGCTCATCGGTGTGGTTGGCTGCGAAATGCAGGACCCAGGCGAAGCGGAGCTCGGCTACTGGATCGCCAAGGACCGTTGGGGCCAGGGCCTCGGCCGCGAAGCCGCCACCGCCATGACGGACCATGCCTTCGAGGTCATGGGCCATGAGGCTTTGGTTGCCAGCTACCAAGTCGGCAACGCCGCGTCGCAGCGCATTCTCGAAGGACTGGGGTTCCGCAGGACCGGTGAGGGCCGGAGTTTCTCGCGTGCCCGCAACAGCGAGGCGGATGTGGTCTTCCTGAGACTCGATGCGAAGGACCGCAGGCCATGAGCCTGCGGTCCTCCGTCCGATCAGAACACCTTGTTGACGTAGGATCGCACGACGGTCTTGCGGCCAAGACCGCCATTGTGCTTCGAAGCGGCCAGATGAAGGTTGCCGCCGGAATACTTCAAGGCCAGCGACAGGTGCTTCAGGCCGTAACGCACATTGGTGGCCGGGTCGAGCAGGCCGGAGCAGGCCCCGGTGTAGCCCAGGCCACGGGCCGTCTGGCACTTCATCTGGAACACGCCAAGTTCACCGGCGGCGCCGCGGGCGCGCGGATTGAAATTGGACTCCACCTTGGCGATGCGGAGGGCGAACCAGGCCGGAACGCCGTAGCTGGGCGCCATGGAATTGATCAGAGACACCACCTGTCCGCCGTTGTGCGAGGGCGGGGATGCCGAAACGGCCAGCGCGGCCGAGGTCGAGGAGACTTTCTTCAGCTGGCGGGCGGCGACGGTGGTCCGCTTGCTCTTGCTGGCGGTCTTCCGGACCGATTTCTTTTGCACTGCAGCATGTTTCTTGGTGCTCGCCGCCTTCTTGACGGACGCGGATTTCGCAGCTGGACCCTTCGTGATGCAGGTTCCATTGTCGCGACAGCTCGCATGGGCAGAATTACTGGAAACCATACCAAGTACAGCAGCGGCAACAAAGCTAACAAGAAGGGCCTTCTTCATCATGTTCCTTTCCGAATACTCAGAGTTACAGGCGCTGAATTCCATTTGACTGGGCTCCAGGTTCAACCGATCGCCGATGTTCGGGTGAAGGCCGGGGATAGACTTCCCAAATGTGTCTCCAATGTGGGGAAAATGGTGCAATGCGAAGACGATTGCCGATTGTGGCTGCCGCGCCACGGGGGGCTAGGCGTCGGGGCCTCGAAAGGATATGAGGCCGGAAGATGAAATTCCTCGACCAGGCAAAGGTTTATGTGCGCTCCGGCAATGGCGGGGCGGGCGCGGTCTCATTCCGTCGGGAAAAGTTCATCGAAATGGGTGGGCCCGACGGAGGCGATGGCGGCAAGGGCGGCGACATCTGGGTCGAGGCCGTCGACGGCCTCAACACGCTCATCGACTACCGCTATCAGCAGCATTTCAAGGCGGCGACCGGTGGACATGGCATGGGCCGGCTCAGGGCGGGCGCCAATTCGGCGGACATCTTACTCAAGGTTCCCGCCGGTACCGAGATCCTCGAGGAAGACAACGAGACCGTCATCGCCGATCTCGCCAAGGCAGGTGATCGCGTGCGCATTGCCAAGGGTGGCAATGGCGGCTTCGGCAATGCCTATTTCAAGTCGGCCACCAATCGCGCGCCGCGCCATGCCAATCCTGGCCAGGAGGGCGAGGAGCGCTGGATCTGGCTGCGCCTCAAGCTCATCGCAGATGCCGGCCTTGTCGGACTTCCCAATGCCGGCAAGTCGACGCTGCTGGCCGCTGTTTCCGCGGCCAAGCCGAAGATCGCGGACTATCCCTTCACCACCTTGCATCCGCAGCTGGGCGTCGTGCGGGCCGCCGGAAACAGCTTCGTGCTGGCTGACATTCCCGGCCTCATCGAAGGTGCACACGAGGGGCATGGACTGGGCACGCGCTTCCTTGGCCACGTTGAGCGCTGCGCGGTGCTCCTTCACCTCATCGATGTGACCGGTGAGGATCCGGTGGCCGCCTATCGCGTGATCCGCAAGGAACTCAAGGCCTACTCGCCGCTCCTTGCCGAGAAGGACGAGATCATCGCCTTCAACAAGATCGACGCAGTTTCGGAGGAAGATCTCACTGCGAAGCTGGCCGACTTCAGGAGGCGTGTCCGCAAGACGCCACTGCTGATCTCGGGTGCCACCGGCAAGGGCGTCGACGATGCCATGAAGAGGCTGCTCACCATCATCGAGAATGCCAAGGCGCTCGCCAGGAAGGATCAGCCCGGCGTCACTTCCGAGGAGTGGCGGCCGTGACATCGCGCCTTGCCAAGGCCCGCCGCATCGTGGTGAAGATCGGTTCGGCCCTGCTTGTCGACGGCAAGACAGGGGCGATCAAGGCCTCATGGCTGTCGTCGCTGATCGATGATCTTGCCGACCTGCGCGTCGGCGGTGCCGAGATCATCATCGTCTCGTCGGGCGCCATCGCACTGGGGCGCCGCAGCCTCGGCCTTTCCAAGGGCAAGCTGAAGCTGGAGCAGAGCCAGGCCGCGGCTGCCGTGGGCCAGATTGCACTGGCCCAGGCCTGGTCCGAGGCGCTGCGCACCCGCAACATGGTAGCCGCTCAGGTGCTTGTGACGCTCACCGACACCGAAGAGCGCCGACGCTATCTCAATGCCCGCGCCACACTGGCAACGCTGCTCGACCAGGGCGCCGTTCCTGTCATCAATGAAAACGACACCGTGGCGACGAGCGAGATCCGCTATGGCGACAATGACCGGCTGGCGGCCCGCGTGGCCTCCATGATGTCGGCCGATTGCCTTGTGCTTCTGTCGGACATCGATGGGCTCTACAGCGCTCCGCCCGGGAGCAAGGGCGCCCGGTTCATCCCCGAAGTTCCGGCCATCTCTCCCGAGATCGAGGCCATGGCGGGCAAGCCGATCTCCGGCCTCGGCTCCGGCGGCATGATCACCAAGATCGAGGCGGGAAAGATCGCGCTGGGCGCCGGCTGCAACATGGTGATCGCCTCCGGCCATGAGCGCCATCCGTTGCGGCGCGTGGTGGATGGCGCGCGCTGCACCTGGTTTCTCGCCTCCGCCTCGGCGCTGCAGTCACGCAAGCGCTGGATTGCCGGCACCTTGCAGCCGACCGGCCGTCTCGTGGTCGACGATGGCGCGGTCGCGGCGCTCTCGAAGGGCAAGAGTCTGTTGCCGGCCGGCGTGCGCCGCGTCGATGGCAGCTTCACGCGCGGCGATACGGTAAGTATCGTGACCGCGCGCGGATACGAGATCGCGCGTGGGCTGGTCGCCTATGATGCGGGCGATGCGGCGCGCATTGCAGGCCTCAAGTCCGGGGAAATCGAAAAGGTTCTGGGTTTCCGGGGCCGCGACGAGTTGGTGCACCGCGACGACATGGTGCTGATGGTTGGAGAGCTGACATGAACGCCGTGACCAGAAATCGCGAGATGATGATGACGCTGGGCCAGGCGGCGCGCATCGCCGCACGAGAGCTGGCACGTGCACCCTCCGCCCAGAAGGACGAGGCGCTGCGGGCCATGGCCGCCAAGATCCGGCGCTCGGCAGCAGACATTGCCGCCGAGAACCGGCGAGACCTGGAGAATGCGCGGGCGCGCGATCTGAAACAGAGCTTTGTCGACAGGCTGACTCTTGACGGGATTCGAATCGAAGCGCTTGCAAAGGGTCTGGAAGAGATCGCGGCTCTTCCCGATCCGGTCGGCGCGGTGATGGCGCATTGGACTCGCCCCAATGGCCTGGATTTCTCGCGGGTAAGGGTTCCCATCGGCGTCATCGGCATCATCTACGAAAGCCGCCCCAACGTGACGGCCGATGCCGGAGGGCTGTGCATGAAGTCGGGCAACGCCGCGATCCTGCGCGGCGGCTCGGACAGCTTTCATTCATCGGCCGCCATCGTGGCCTGCCTTCAACGCGGACTGGATGTTGCCGGCTTGCCGCGCACTGCGGTCCAGATGGTGCCGACCGCCGATCGCGACTGCGTCGGACTCATGCTGGAGGGCCTGGGCGGCACGCTTGACCTCATCGTGCCGCGCGGCGGCAAGAGCCTGGTGGCACGCGTGCAGTCCGAGGCGCGCGTGCCGGTCTTCAGCCACCTTGAAGGCATCTGCCATGTCTATGTCGACAAGGCGGCCGACACCGACATGGCCTGCCGTATCGCTCTCAACTCCAAGATGCGGCGCACCGGCATCTGCGGCGCGGCAGAAACCATTCTGGTGGACCGCGCCGGTGCCGAACGCCATCTCAGGCAGGTGGTCCGTACACTGATCGATGCCGGGTGCGAGGTGCGCGGCGATGTCCATGCCATGGCCGCCGATCCGCGCGTCAAGCCTGCCAGCGAAGCGGACTGGTCGACGGAGTATCTCGACTCCGTTGTCGCCGTGAAGGTGGTCGATGGCGTTGGCGAAGCCATCGACCATATCACGCGCTACGGATCGCAACATACCGATTCGATCGTGACCGATGACCTGGCGGCGGCCGAGCGGTTCCTCGCGGAGCTCGACAGCGCCATCGTGCTGCACAATGCGTCGACGCAGTTTGCCGATGGCGGAGAATTCGGATTCGGCGCGGAGATCGGCATCGCCACCGGCAAGCTGCATGCGCGGGGGCCGGTCGGTCTCGAACAGCTCACCACCTTCAAGTACCAGGTGCGGGGCACGGGTCAGGTCCGGCCTTGATCCGCTTTCCGCCCTTCGGCGACGGACAGAGAATCGGCCTCTTTGGCGGATCCTTCAATCCGGCGCACTACGGGCACTACATGGTGGCGCTCTATGCGCTGAAGAAGCTGCAGCTGGACTGGGTCTGGTGGCTGGTATCACCGCAGAATCCGCTGAAGGATCCTTCTGAAACCGGAGAGTATGGCGCCCGCCTCGACTTCACCCGCAGGATTGCGCGCCATCCGCGCTTCGTCGTGACGGATATCGAGAAGCAGCTGGGATCGCGCACCACAGCAGAGACCCTGCGCGGGATGGCGCCGGTGCTGAAGCGTGCACATTTCGTGTGGATCATGGGCGCCGACAGCTTCGCTAACCTGCACCATTGGCACGACTGGCTGGAGATTCCCGGAACACTCCCGCTCGCCATTCTGGCGCGGCCCGGATATTCGTTGCGCGCGCTCGGAAGCCCCGCGGCCACGCGCTTTGCCGAGCAGCAGGTTCCCACGCCCCTTGCGCCCCAGCTGGTCAC
>JBGSNJ010000328.1:0-10463 GCA_041739715.1 Aestuariivirga sp. | reverse complement strand
CGTCATCTGCGCCAGCGGCCACTTCTCAACCCCGAACACCCCCTTCTTCGAGGGTCTCGACAGCTTCAATGGCCGCGTGCTGCATGCCCACGACTTCCGAGATGCGCTGGAGTTCAAGGGCAAGGACGTGCTGATCGTCGGCCGCAGCTACTCGGCGGAAGACATCGGCTCGCAATGCTGGAAGTATGGCGCGAAGTCGGTCACCACCACCTATCGCTCCAAACCCATGGGCTTCAAGTGGCCGAAGAACTTCGAGGAGCGGCCCTTGCTGCAGAAGGTCGAGGGAAAGACCGCCTTCTTCAAGGACGGCAGCACCAAGGAGGTGGACGCCATCATCCTGTGCACCGGCTACCAGCACTATTTCCCGTTCCTGCCGGAAGACCTCCGCCTGAAGACCGCCAACAGGCTCTGGCCGGCCAATCTCTACAAGGGCGTTGTCTGGCAGGACAATCCGCGCTTCTTCTACATCGGCATGCAGGACCAGTTCTATACCTTCAACATGTTCGATGCCCAGGCCTGGTATGTGCGCGACATCATCCTTGGCCGCATCAAGCTGCCCAAGCCCGACGCCATGAAGAATGACTGGAAGAAGTGGCTGAAGCGCGAGGAGAAGCTGCAGGACGCCGAGCAGATGATCTGGTTCCAGGGCGACTACGTGAAGGACCTGATCCAGGCCACCGACTACCCGACCTTCGACATCGAGGGCGTGAACAAGACCTTCATGGAATGGGAACACCACAAGATGGAGGACATCATGGGGTTCCGCAACAACGCCTACCGTTCGCTGATGACCGGCACCATGTCGCCCAAGCATCACACGCCATGGAAAGACGCGCTCGACGACTCCATGGAGGCCTATCTGCAGACGAAGTAGTCATCCTGCAGGGCAAGACGGATGGCCGGGCGTTGCCCGGCCATTTTCCGTTTCGCATTGCCGTCCGATCACGCCCGCGGGCGCAGCTTTTCAGGATCGTATTGGGCGAAGCGCACGACGCGCGCTGGCAGGCGCTTCTGGTGCCCGTCCAGCTTGCCGATCTCCACCGCCGTTCCGATCTCGCTGGTAAGTGCATCGACCCGCGCAAGCGCGATGGTCTTGCCCAGAAGCGGCGAGCGCATGCCGCTTGTCACCACGCCCACCTGTGCCTTGCCGATGTGCACGCAGTCGCCATGGCCCACTGCCTCGTTCGAGTCGATCTCGAGGCCAACAAGCTTGCGCCGCGGATGGTCCCGGCGCTTGATCAGCGCCTCGCGCCCGATGAAGTCGTCCGCCTTGGTCTTGAGCGGCACAGTGAAGCCGATGCCCGCCTCGAAAGGGTCGGTCTCCGAGTCGAACTCGTAGTTCGCGAAGATGAGCCCAGCCTCGATCCGCACCATGTCGAGCGCATCCAGCCCCATCGGCCGGATTCCATGCTTCTGTCCCGCCTCCCATACCGCATCGAAGACCGCCACGGCGTCCTTCGGGTGGCAGAAGATCTCGTAGCCGAGTTCGCCGGTGTAACCGGTGCGCGACACCACCACCGGCGCGCCCTCGAAATGGCCAATGCGCCCCACGCAGAATCGGAACCACTCAAGCTCGCCGATGGACGGCTGCGCCGGCGAGGTCCAGATGATCTCCTTCAGGAGTTCGCGGCTGTTTGGACCCTGCACCGCAATGTTGTGCAGTTGGTCCGTCGATGACCGTACCCAGGCCTTGTAGCCCTTCTTCTCGGCCTGTTCGCGCAGCCACCTTCCGCCATAGTCATCGCCGCCGATCCAGCGGAAGTTGTTCTGGCCAAGCCGGAACAGCGTACCGTCGTCGATCATGCCGCCGTTCTCGTAGCACATGGCGGAATAGACCACCTGCCCCACCGCAAGCTTGCGCACGTCGCGCGTCAGGCAATATTGCAGCAGCGCCTCGGCATCCGGTCCCGTCACCTCGAACTTGCGCAGCGGCGAAAGATCCAGCACCACGCACTTCTCGCGGCAAGCCCAGTATTCCTCGATCGCGCCGTCGTTGTTGAAGCGGGTCGGCAGCCAGTAGCCGCGATATTCCGTGAAGTTGCGCGTCAGTGCCGAAAGGCGCGGGTGAAACGCGGTCTCGCGTGTCAGCTGGGGATCGGCATCTGGGGTCATGCGATAGGCCACCGCTCGTTTGAAGGTTTCCTTGCCGGAATAAGTGCGGACGTGAGTGTCGGTCGGGTCCCAGGCATTGGCTGCATCGATGTCGTCGGGACAGGACGAGGAGACGCAGACGAGATCGGTCAGCGCCTTCATCAGCACATAGTCGCCCGGCCGCGACCACGGCTCGTCGAGATAGAGCTGGTTATGGGCATCGATATTGGTGTTGTAGAAGAAATTGAGCGCTTCCCAGCCCTTGCGCGGTGCGATGCCGTAAGGATCGAGCGCGCGATTGAAGTTCTCCGTGCAGTTCACGTGGCCGGGATAGCCCATGTCGTCGTAGTAGCGGCTGTTGCAGGCCGTTGCGAAGGCGTCGTGACGCCCAACCGTGTCCTGGACGATCTCGACCAGCGGTTCGAAATCCCGGCCGAACATCTTCGAGGGCAGGCCTGGCGTGGGATAGCTGCGCCCTGTCAAGGTCCGGGTGATGGTGGCATCCAGCGCATTCTCCAGACCCTTGTCGAGCTTGCGCGCCGAGAAGCACTGGAAGTCCGTACACTGACGGCCGGACACGTCGATGACCTGGATGTATTCGCCGGCCTTGACCATGTAGGCCTTTGCTGCGGCAGCCGGAACACGGATGTCCTGCAGGATGTCGGCCAGAGGATCAGGCAAGGGCTGGTCGCCTGACTTGTTCCTTGCGGGAACCGCCCGCGAGATAAACAGTTCAAGATCGGTCGCCGTGTCCTGCCGTTGGACGTCCATCTCGCCACCCGGCGCGGAGACCTTTACGATGCCCTCACGTTGAACGGTGAACGCGGCGGCCTCCCCAGCGGGCCCTGCGCCGAAGATGCGGATCTGCTTGGCACCGGGATTGCCGCCAAGCATTGCTGCATCGGCTCGGCCATCGGTTCCTCTCGGCACGATCTCGCAGGCCTGCAACCCTTCCAGATCGACGATCCGAAGCCGGTCGCCCGGACCCACGCGAACCGTCACGGAGCCGCCGCCGCGCACCAGATAGCGCTCCACCCCCGGTGCCAGACTGCGAATTCCCGGCCTGAAGATCATGCTCGGCCGGGGAGACGACAGGATGGAGGTCGCAAGCGCGCGGTTCATAATCAAAAAGGATATGCCCTTTCGGCCCGGGCGACAAGCGCGATTGGTCACCAGAGGTCAAGATTGGTTTTTGCAATGGAACCAGACTATTCCCGACCATGAGCCACCTGCCGGTGAATTCGAGTGCAACCACTCGCACCCAAAACAGACCACTTGACGCCATATTGGTCTGGACGCACTATCCTTACAGCCCGGGGGGAAGGGCAACGGAGGGGACTGGGCATGCAGTGGACCGGACGCGTTTCCGGAACCATGCGAAGGATCCATGTTGGGGCAAGACCGCGACTGGCGGCGGCCTCCGCTCTCCGAATTTTTCAAAAGACAAACTTCGGAGGAAATGTCCATGTCAAACCAACAGGGCGGGGGTGAACTCGTCCGTGCATTAGACTGGAAGGGCGCCTTCTGGGTCGCGGCCGGCGTGCCGCCCCTTGTGCTCTTCTCGATCGGCGGCATCGCCGGAACAACCGGCAAACTGGCCTTCATGGTCTGGATGATCTCGATGGTGATGGGCTTCCTGCAGTCCTTCACCTATGCCGAGATCGCCGGCATGTTCGGCAATAAGTCAGGCGGCGCCTCCGTCTATGGCGCCACGGCATGGCTTCGCTACTCCAAGTTCATCGCCCCGCTTTCCGTCTGGTGCAACTGGTTCGCATGGTCGCCGGTGCTGTCGCTGGGCTGCGTGATTGCCGCGGGCTACATCCTCAATGCGCTGTTTCCGATCCCCGCTGGCGACTCCCAGATGGTATTGGACTATGTCGCCCAGAACATCGCCAGCCTCAAGCCGGATGACCCCCGCGTGGTTGAATGGCTTGCTGCCAATGCCGGCAAGACGGCGGAAGAAGGCATCAGCGCCCTGCTGACCGCCGACGGCGTGGCTGCCATGACCCACTGGATCCGCGGCTGGGAAGCCTATGCGCTCGAGATCCCTGGCCTCGGCAAGCTGCACTTCAATTCCACCTTCGTGATCGGCGGCATCCTTATGCTGATCATCTTCTGGATCCAGCACCGCGGCATTGCCTCGACCGCCAGCGCACAGAAGTGGCTGGCTATCATCGTTCTTGTGCCGCTGCTGCTGGTTGGCCTGGTGCCGATCTTCACCGGCGCAATCGAATGGTCGAATGTCACGGGGCTGGTTCCGCCGACAGCCGCCTACTCGGGAGTGGACGGAACCTGGAGCCTTGGCGGGTGGACGCTCTTCCTTGGCGGCCTCTACATCGCTGCGTGGTCGACCTATGGCTTCGAGACGGCCGTGTGCTACACCCGCGAACTCCGCAATCCCAGGACCGATACCTTCAAGGCCATCTTCTTCTCCGGCCTGCTCTGCATCGTGTTCTTTTTCCTGGTTCCCTTCTCCTTCCAGGGCGTGCTCGGCCATACAGGCATGCTGGCACCAGGGATCGTCGACGGCACGGGCATCGGCGAGGCGCTGGCCGGACTTGTCGGCGGCGGAAAGTTTATCACGCAGATCTTCGTGATCCTGATGATCCTGGCGCTGTTCCTGGCTATCATGACGGCCATGGCGGGGTCGTCGCGCACGCTCTACCAGGGCTCGAAGGACGGCTGGCTGCCGCGCTACCTCACGCATGTGAACGAGCATGGCGCGCCGACGCGGGCGATGTGGACGGATCTTGTCTTCAACCTCTTCCTCCTCGCGCTGGCTTCCGACCTGTCGGGCTACTTTTATGTGCTCGCCATCTCGAACGTTGGCTATCTGATCTTCAACTTCCTCAACCTCAATGCTGGTTGGATCCATCGCGTGGATTCTGGCCACGTTGCCAGGGCCTGGAAGGCGCCAACCTGGCTGATCGGCCTCAATACCGTGCTGGCCTTCGTCAATGCCCTCTTTCTGGGGGCAGGCGCCAAGGTCTGGGGTTACAATACCGCTCTCTGGGCCGGCCTGATCTTTGCCGCGCTCATCATTCCGGTCTTCGTCTTCCGCCACTACATCCAGGATGGCGGCAAGTTCCCGAAAGGGGCGCTTGAGGATCTTGGCCTTAAGGAAGGCGACCTCGGTCAGCGCAAGGCCGGCATCTGGCCCTATGTTGCACTCGCCACCGGTGCCGTTGTGGTCCTCTGGGCCAACTGGTTCTTCGTGTTGCCGAGCTGACAGACCACGCAATGACAAAGCCGGCGGGCTCCAGGCCCGCCGGTTTCCTGTTCCATTGCTTCGGCGCTCGACAGCCCGGCAGGGCTGTCGCAGTATGCCGACAAAAGGTGCAGTGAAGGGAATTGGCAATGGCCCACGAGGCACAGGCCGCGACGCAGGAACCGCAGAAACTGGTGATCCGAAACATCGGATTGCTGCTCACCGGCATGCTGGAACACCCCATTGCCGATGCGGACACGGTGGTGGCCGTCAACGGGCGCATCATCGCCCTGGGGCGCGCCAAGGATGTCGATCAGGAGGGCGCCACCCACGTCATCGACGCCAACGGCACGGCACTTGCTCCGGGTCTCATCGACAGCCACGTGCACCCCGTTGCCGGCGACTGGACGCCCCGCCAGAACCAGATTGGCTGGATCGACTCCAATCTCAATGGCGGCGTCACCACCATGATCTCGGCCGGCGAGGTGCACACGCCGGGACGCCCGCGCGACATCGTCGGCCTCAAGGCGTTGGCCATTTCGGCCCAGCGCCAGTTCGCGAATTTCCGGCCGAGCGGCGTCAAGGTCCATGCCGGGGCGCCCTGCATCGAGCCCGGCATGACGGAGCAGGACTTCAAGGACCTCGCCGAAGCCGGCGTCACCTTGCTGGGTGAAGTCGGTCTCGGCGGCGTCAAGGACGGTCCCACGGCACGGCAGATGGTGGCATGGGCCCGCAAGCACGGGATCCAGAGCACCATCCATACCGGCGGCCCGTCCATTCCCGGATCGGGCCTCATCGACAAGGACGTCGTGCTGGAAGCCGACACGGATGTGATCGGCCACATCAATGGCGGTCACACCGCCCTGCCCGACACGCAGATCCGCTGCATCTGCGAGGGCTGCAAGCGCGGCCTCGAGATCGTGCACAATGGTAACGATCGCGCCGCGCTCTACACTTTGCGGATCGCCCGCGAAATGAACGAGCTTGATCGCGTCATCCTCGGCACCGATGCACCGGCAGGTTCCGGCGTGCAGCCGCTCGGAATCCTCCGCATGGTCTCGATGCTCGCGGCCCTTGGCGATCTGCCGGCCGAGCTCGCCATCTGCCTTGCCACCGGGAACACCGCGCGCCAGCGCAAGCTTGACTGCGGCATCATCGAAGTCGGCCGATCTGCCGACTTCGTCCTTCTCGACCGCGCCCAGCACTCGGCCGGAGACACGCTGCTCGACAGCATCCGCCTCGGCGACCTGCCGGGCATCGGCATGGTGGTGATCGACGGCCAGATCAAGTGCCAGCGCAGCCGCAACACGCCACCCGCAACCCGGATACCGGCGCTCGTGAAGGGCACATCATCTTGATTGGGAGAACACAGCATGACCAGCCACGCCGCCTGCCTTGCGCCCGATAGCGCGCGCTTTCTCGATTTCTTTCCGAAGGGCGCGGCCCTCACCAGGCTGGCTGGCGGCTTCATCTGGGCAGAAGGCCCGGTCTGGTTCGGCGAACTCAATGAACTTCGCTTCTCCGACATTCCGAACAATCGCATCATGCGCTGGTCGCCGGTCACCGGCCTGTCCACTTTCCGCCAACCATCGCAGCGCACCAACGGCCATACGCGCGATCGCGATGGCAACATGATCTCCTGCGAACACGGCGGTCGCTGCGTGAGTCGCACTTATCTCGACGGCCGTTACGAGACGCTCGTCACGCACTGGAACGGCAAGCGGCTCAATTCGCCCAACGACGTGGTGGTGAAGTCCGACGGAACCATCTGGTTCACCGACCCGCCCTACGGGATCATCTCGGATCACGAGGGCATCAGGGCAGAAAGCGCGATTGGCAACAATCAGGTCTACCGCTTCGATCCCGCCACCGGGCAACTCGATGTCGTTGCCGATGACTTCGACCGGCCCAATGGCCTCGCCTTTTCGCCGGACGAGTCGGAAATCTACATCGCGGATTGCGGTTATGCGCGCGGCAACGGTTTCGGCTTCGAGGAAGGACGGCCCCGGCACGTCCGTGCCTTCAAGGTCGTCGACGGCAAGAAACTCACCAAGAGCCGCGTTCTTGCGGTGATCGAGCCCGCGGTTCCGGATGGACTGCGCGTCGACACCGAGGGTCTGCTGTGGATCTCAGCCGGCGACGGTATCCACTGCTACACGCCGGGCGGGGAAAGGCTCGGCAAGATCCTGGTGCCCGAGACGGTCGCCAATCTCACCTTCGGCGGTTTTGGAAAATCGCGCATGTTCATCTGCGCCACGTCCTCGCTCTACGCCATCGAGACGGCGCGAACCGGCGCGCAATGGCCGTAAAAAAATGGCCGCGCAGGGACGGCCATCTTTGGGAGGCGAGAATGAAGGCGGGGAGGCCCCAGGAAAGGGGGGAACGAAGCGACAGCTGGCTTTCTCCAGAACCTGCCCCGCCCGCGTGGTGGCTTTCACCACCATGCCCGTAATGATTAGCCCCATGCCCGGGGGTCCGCCTTGACATGAGTCAAAGGCCAGCCCCGCCATCTGTTGGATGCACATGCCGAATTCCCTTCAAATCCTCGATGATCTGATCGCCTTTCCGACGGTCAGCCGGGACAGCAACCTTGCCCTGATCGACTACATCGAGCGTTTCCTCGCCCAACGCGGGATTGCGAGCACGCGCGTGCTCAACGAAGACGGGCGCAAGGCCAATCTCTGGGCGACGATCGGGCCAGCAGACAGGCCGGGCGTGGTGCTGTCCGGGCACACGGACGTCGTTCCGGTCGATGGCCAGGCCTGGTCGTCGGACCCTTTCCGCATGGAGCGCCGCGGCGGCAATCTCTATGGCCGCGGCTCCGCCGATATGAAGGGCTTCATCGCCTGCTGCCTGGCCGTGGTCGAGAAGGCCGTGGCCGCACCCCTGAAGACACCGATCAATCTTGCCTTCTCCTATGACGAGGAGATCGGCTGCGTCGGCGTGCGAC
The DNA here is from genome assembly GCA_041739715.1 of Aestuariivirga sp. Classification (GTDB taxonomy): domain Bacteria; phylum Pseudomonadota; class Alphaproteobacteria; order Rhizobiales; family Aestuariivirgaceae; genus Aestuariivirga. Next base: position 2,214 of record JBGSNJ010000328.1, on the reverse strand, counting down.
GCCTGCTCGATCTTCTGAAGGATGCGCCAGTAAGGCCCCGCCTCTGCATCGTGGGCGAACCGACATTGATGCAGGCGGTCACCGCCCACAAGGGCAAGCTCGGCTTTCGTGTCACCGCTCATGGGCTCGAGGCCCACTCCAGCCTCGCGCCCATTGGCGTCAACGCGATCTACATGGCCTCGGATCTCATCGGCCAGATCCGCGCCATACAGACGCAGATCGCCGAGAACGGACCGCGCGACGGCGACTACGAGGTTGCCTACTCCACGCTCCATGTCGGCAAGATCCAGGGCGGCGAGGTCATGAACATCGTACCCAACCGCTGCAGCTTTGACTTCGAGATCCGCTATCTGCCGGAGGATGACGCAGCCGCCATTGTATCCCGCATCAAGGCGGCTGCAGAAAAGGTGGCGGCCGGCTTCCGTGGCGTCTTTGCCGAGGCGCGCTTCGACTTCGCCGAGCTTCAGAGCTACCCGGCCATGAACACGCCAGTCGACAGCGAGGCGGTGAAGTTCGTGCATTCCCTGACCGGCGGCAATTCCACCGGCAAGATCACCTTCGGCACCGAAGGCGGATTGTTTCAGGCCGTCCTCGGCACGCCCGCCGTGGTCTGCGGACCGGGAAACATTGCGGTGGCCCACAAGCCCGACGAACACGTGAGCGAAGCCCAGATGGCCCAGTGCGACCGGATGATGGAACGCCTGGTCGAACGCCTTTCCGGCTGATCAGGGATCGCCGGGTACGCCATAGCTCGGCGCCTGGGTCGGATCGATGGCCCGCTGGAGATAGGCACCCATCTGCGGCTTGTAGTCCGTCCACAGGCGGCGCAACACGCGGATCGGATTCTCGTCGTCCCAGTCGACTCGCAGGTTTACCAGCGGAAAGGCCTGTTCATGATAGACGATGAGCGCGGCCGAATGCACAGGTCCCTCCTCGCCGCCACTGTCGAGCCCGGCCTCGAGCGCGCGCAACAGGCGCTCGGCCAGATGCTCGCCGGCATTGGTTGCGAAGGCATCCGTCATCACCTTGGGCAGGCTGGCGGACTTCAGCAGGTTGCCCGCGGCGACGCAGTCCTTCTGTTCCGACACGCCATGCGTACCGAGAATGTTCTTGCCCGACCACGAGGCCGAATTGCCATGTCGGTCTACTGCGGTGAGCTGGCGGTATTCAATGTGCGGCTGGTCGCGGATAAGCGAGTCAATTGAATCCCTTGCGCTCATACCCTGCGAGATCAGATCAAGCAGCATCGGGCCCAGATTCGGATCGGTCACGTTCTGCGTCGCTACCGCACCGACGCCGGCGCGCGCATGCGGACAGCGTGCGCCGACGGCGATGGAAGATGTGGTGATGGCCACGCCGAAAGCGCCCGACTTGGCACAGCGGCCAGCGATGGAGAAGGTCATGACGGATCAGCTCCCCTGATTGCACATCGAATGTCTAGGTCAGGCCGGCGGCGGCCGCCTGCTCCACCAGCAGCCGGCGCTGAAGGGCGACGAAGTCCTCTCCCGGCTGTTGCGCCACGAGCAGGTCCAGACCCGGGTCGACGACTGCGGTTCGCTTGCTGGCCAGCGTCTCGATCACCGCCAGCCCGCAGAATGGCACATAGGCCTCGGAGTAGCCGCCCTCATGGACTGCAACGACGCGGCCGGCGCAGACGTCATCGGCCAGAGCCATCACCCGCCCGGTCATGGCGCGGTAGGTCTCGCTGTGCGCCATCATGCGGGCCAGCGGGTCGAAGCCATTGGCATCGAGTCCGCAGGCGATCACGATCAATTCCGGCCGGTAGCGGCGAAGGGCCGGCAGCACGAGAAGGTCCATCGCATCCAGATAGGACTGGTGGCCACCGCCCGGCATCAAGGGTATGTTGAGATTGTATCCCGCGCCCTTCCCCGCCCCCCGGTCCCCGGCCCCTCCCTGGTCGGTGGGGAAGCAGCGGTCCTGGTGCAGCGAGATGGTGAAGACGTCGGCGCGCTCGTAGAAGATCGCCTCCGTGCCATTGCCGTGATGCACGTCCCAGTCGATCACGGCCACGCGCGTCAGCTTGTGTTCGGCAATGGTGCGCTCGACGGCAATCGCGATGTTGGCGAGAAGGCAGAAGCCCAGGCCGCTGTCGGGAAGGCAATGATGCCCAGGCGGCCGCGTCAATGCATAGGCATTGCGCAGCGTGCCCGCGGCAACGCGCGAAACGGCCTCCACCGCCAACCCGGCCGAAAG
>JBGSNJ010000325.1:0-2947 GCA_041739715.1 Aestuariivirga sp. | reverse complement strand
AAGCGCCACGATGTCGGTTTCCACGCCCAGGATTTCCGGGGCGACCTCGGAGAATTTCTTCGCGATCGCCTTGAAGATCTCCCAGTCAGACTTGCTCTCATAGGCCGGGTCCACCGCCGCCTGCAGCGGATGGATGAACGGATGCATGTCGGAAGTGTTGAGATCGTCCTTCTCGTACCAACTCGCGGTCGGCAGCACGATGTCGGAATAGACGCAGGTCGTGGACATGCGGAAGTCGATCGTCACGAGTAGGTCGAGCTTTCCGCGCGGGGTTTCCTCATGCCACTTCGCCTCCTTCGGAAGCTGGCGGCCTTCCTCCCCGAGATCGCGGCCGAGCACGCCGTGATCGGCACCCAGCAGGTGCTTGAGGAAATACTCATGCCCCTTGCCGGAGGATCCGAGCAGGTTCGAGCGCCAGACGAAAAGGTTGCGCGGCCAGTTCTCCGGAGCGTCAGGATCCTCGCACGACATTTCGAGTTCGCCCGATTTCAGCTTCCCGGCAACATAGGCGGCGACCTCCATGCCGGAGGCCTTCGCGGCCTTCGCCACCTCCAGCGGATTGGTCTTGAGCTGCGGGGCCGACGGCAGCCAGCCCATGCGCTCGGCGCGGATGTTGTAGTCGATGAGGGATGCGTCCCAGTCACCCGCCGGGGCCGTGGGAGACAGTATCTCCTGCGCGGCTAGCGTCTCGTAACGCCATTGGTCGGTGTGGGCATACCAGGCCGATGTAGAGTTCATGTGCCTGGGCGGGCGGTTCCAGTCGAGCGCAAAGGCCAGCGGCTGCCAGCCGGTCTGCGGACGAAGCTTCTCCTGTCCGACATAATGCGCCCACCCGCCACCGGACTGGCCGACGCATCCGCACATGACCAGCATGTTGATGACGCCGCGATAGTTCATGTCCATGTGGAACCAGTGGTTCATCGCCGCGCCGATGATGACCATCGACTTGCCGCGCGTCTTCTCGGCGTTGGAGGCGAATTCGCGCGCCACATGGATGATCTTGTCGCGCGGCACGCCGGTGATCTTCTCGGCCCAGGCGGGCGTTCCCGGCATGTAGTTGTCGTAGTCATCCGTCACCCCCTCGCCGCCCAGGCCACGATCGAGGCCGTAATTGGCGCAGAACAGGTCGAAGACGGTGGCGACCTTGATTGCCCCGCCGCTGGTCTTGATGGTGCGGACCGGCACGGCGCGGGTCAGCACCTCGGGGTGGGTTTCGCCGGTGGCGAATGGAGCAGTCGCCGCGCCGCCGAAATAGGGGAAATCGACGCCGACGACGTCGTCGCGATCCTCCTCGACGATCAATGACAGCTTCAATGTTGCTGAGGCGTCCTGCGCCTTTTCCTCAAGGTTCCACTTGCCTTGCTCGCCCCAGCGATAGCCGACAGACCCGTTGGGGGCGACAAGGCTGCCCGCTTCGTTCAGCGCGACGGTCTTCCATTGCGGATTGTTCTTCTCGCCGAGCTTGCCGGGCAGGTCGCCGGCGCGCAGGAACCGGCCCGGAACGAACCGGCCGTCCTTTTCCTCAAGCCGCACCAGCATCGGGAAGTCGGAGTACTTGCGGCAGTATTCCTCGAAATATTCCGTCTGCCGGTCGAGGTGGAACTCGCGCAGGATCACGTGGCCGAAAGCCATCGCGAGGGCCGCGTCCGTGCCCTGCTTGGCGTTGAGCCAGACATCGCCGAACTTCGCGGCCTCGGAATAATCCGGGCAGATGACGGCCGACTTGGTGCCCTTGTAGCGCACCTCGGTGTAGAAATGCGCATCGGGCGTGCGCGTCTGCGGCACGTTGGAGCCCCAAAGGATGAGGTATCCCGAATTGTACCAATCGGCGGATTCCGGGACGTCGGTCTGCTCGCCCCAGGTCATGGGACTTGCAGGCGGCAGGTCGCAGTACCAATCGTAGAACGACATGCACACGCCGCCCAGGAGGCTGAGATAGCGCGAACCGGCAGCGTAGCTGACCATCGACATTGCCGGGATCGGCGAGAACCCGAAAACACGGTCCGGACCGTAGGTCTTTGCGGTGTAGGCATTGGCCGCGGCGATGATCTCGGTCACCTCGTCCCAGCTGGCGCGCACCAGCCCGCCCTTGCCGCGCATCTTGACGTAGGACTGGCGAAGGTTCGTATCGGCCTGTATCGCCGCCCATGCCTCGACCGGCGTCTTCGACTGGCGAAGCTCGCGCCAGGCCCGCATCAGCCAGCCACGGACCAGCGGGTTCTTCACCCGGTTCGCCGAATAGAGGTACCAACTGTATGAAGCGCCCCGCGCGCAGCCGCGCGGTTCGTGGTTCGGCAGGTCCGGACGCGTGCGCGGATAGTCCGTCTGCTGCGTTTCCCAGGTGACGATGCCGGACTTGACGTAGATCTTCCAGGAGCACGATCCTGTGCAGTTCACGCCGTGGGTGGAGCGCACGATCTTGTCGTGCCGCCAGCGGTTCCGGTAGGTGTCTTCCCAATCGCGGCTTTCGCGCGTGACCTGTCCGTGCCCTTCGGAGAACTGCTCGAGCGCAGTCGACTGGAAGAAGTTCAGGCGGTCGAGCAGATGGCTCATCGTGTATTCCTTTCAGTGGCGTTCGGGCGCGGGCGGCGGCTTGGCCGCCCGCTGGTGTCCGGGATCATTGTGCGGGTTGGGCGGCGCCGATCATCGGCTCGCGGCGATGCTCGACATCGTGCAGCAACCCGCCCGGACGCGTGTAGACGAGCCATGTGATGCCGAGGCAAACCACGTAGAATGCCAGGAACAGCCAGAGCGCGCCGACGGGACTGCCGGTCATCGAGATCGAGGTGCCGTAGGCCTTGGGGATGAAGAACCCGCCATAGGCGCCTATCGCCGAGGTGAAGGCGACGATGCCGCCCGATTCCATGGCGATCTGCCTGGCGCGGTCCGCGCCCTTGAGCTGCGGCATCAGGCGCGGCACTTCCTTGCCCATGATCACCGGGATCAT
>JBGSNJ010000314.1:0-4336 GCA_041739715.1 Aestuariivirga sp. | reverse complement strand
CCTGGTGAACACCCCGGCCTCCGACATGGGGCCGGACCAGCTCGAGGCCGCGGCGCGTGAAGTGGCAAGGTCGCATCGCGCCAGGCTCCGCGTGGTGAAGGGCAGGGCCCTGGAACGGGGATTTCCCATGGTCCATCACGTCGGCAAGGCCAGCCCGCGGGCGCCGCGCCTGATCGACTTCTCCTGGGGCAGCCCGCGGGCGCCAAAGGTGACGCTGGTCGGCAAGGGAGTCTGTTTCGATACCGGTGGCCTGGACATCAAGCCCTCCTCAAGCATGCTGCTGATGAAAAAGGACATGGGCGGCGCCGCCAATGTTCTTGGCCTCGCCCAGATGATCATGGCGGCGAAACTTCCGGTCCGCCTGCGGGTCTTGATTCCGGCGGTGGAGAATTCCATCGCCGGCAACGCCTTCCGTCCGGGCGATGTCTGGCGGAGCCGCAAGGGGCTGACCGTCGAGATCGGCAACACCGATGGCGAGGGCAGGCTGATCCTCGGCGATGCGCTGGCCCTGGCCGACGAGGAAAGGCCCGATCTCCTGGTTGACATGGCAACCCTCACCGGTGCTGCGCGGGTGGCGCTGGGGCCGGACATTCCACCCTTCTACACCGATGACGACGCCACCGCCGAAGCCCTGGGCAAGGCCGCGGTGGCCGATAACGATCCATTGTGGCGCATGCCCTTCTGGCGCCCCTACAACCGCCTCTTCGAGTCGGCTGTCGCCGACCTCAACAACGCCGGCGAGTCCGGATATGCGGGGTCGATCACGGCGGCGCTTTTCCTCAGGCGCTTTGTCGAGCGGGCGCGGACTTACATTCACTTCGACATCTTCGCCTGGACCCCGCAGGCCCGGCCCGGAAGCCCGCGCGGCGGCGAAGCCCAGGGAATCCGCGCGCTCTTCGCGCTGATCCGGAACCGGTACGGAAAGTAGCTTGCGCCCGGAAAGGATTCGCGCAAATCTGATACGGACCCGTAACAATCCGTTGCGGAGGCGTGTTTCATGTCGGTGGATCTCAATACGGCGCAAGCCCTGAAACTCTGGCACGGCGTGGCCCTTGCCCTGGTGCAGGACGATGAGCCTGACCTCTCGCTGCGCCAGGTCTCGATCCTGCTCACCATCTATCTCGAGGCCCCGCCGCATACTGTGCGCGATCTCGCGCGCAAGCTGGGCGTCTCGAAGCCGGTCATCACCCGGGCGCTGGATAGCATGGGCAAGGTGGAGCTGGTGTCGCGCCGCCGCGACGAGAAGGACCGCCGCAATGTGCTGGTCCAGCGCACCGTGAAGGGCGCTCTCTATCTGGAGAGGCTCGCCGACACGATTGGCAATCTCGCGCGAAGGCTTTAGACGCAGGAGTCATGACAAAGCTCGCTTCCCGTCTCCATGCCTTTCGCCCGGATCTGGCCGACAGCCGCCTGGCCGGCCGTGTCGCGGCCGCGCGCTATGCGGAAGGCCGCGTCATGCAGGTGGCCGCGCCCCTGGTGACGGTGCACAAGTCGCCGTCGTCGGATGCCATGCAGCTCACCCAGGCGCTGATGGGCGAGCGCCTGCATGTCTTCGACGAGCAGGAAGGATGGGCCTGGGTTCAGCTCGCGGCCGATTCCTACGTCGGCTATGTGTCGGCCAATGCGCTCACCCCGGCGCTGACCGAGGCCACGCATCGCGTCGCCGTTCCTGCGACCTTCCTCTATCCGGCTGCGAACCTGAAGACCCAGCCGGCCATCGCCGTCACGCTCAACGCCAGGCTCTGTACTACAGGTTCGGAGGGCAGGTTCCTGAAGCTTGCCGATGGTCATTTCGTCTACGCCGATCATGTGGCGCCGATAGATGCCTACGCGGATGATTTCGTCAGCGTCGCCGGGCGCTTCCTTCATGTGCCCTATTACTGGGGCGGCAAGTCCGTTCAGGGCCTCGATTGTTCCGGCCTTGTGCAGCTAGCGCTCGAGGCCTGCGGCATCGCCTGCCCGCGCGATTCGGACATGCAGGAGCAGGGCCTCGGCACGGCGCTGCAGATCAACGATCTCGACGGATTGCGCCGCGGCGACCTGGTCTTCTGGAATGGCCATGTCGGCATCATGACCGACAGCTCGACGCTGCTCCATGCCAATGGCCATCACATGATGGTCGTGGCCGAGCCCTTGCGCGAAGCCGTCGACCGCATTGCTGGTCAGCATGGCCAGATCACCAGCCTGAAGCGGCTCTAAGGTCAGTAGCCCCGCGCCATGTCGACCAGATTGTCCAGCGGCTTGCCGGACTGATGGCGTTCGATCTGCCGGGCCACATAGGCGCAGATCACTTCCGGGTCGGAGTCGGCCGCGCAGTGCGGCGTGATGGTGACCTTCGGATGGGTCCACAGGGGACTGTCCGGCGGCAGGGGCTCCACCGCAAAGACATCCAGCGTCGCGGCGTGGAGCGCGCCGCTGTCGAGGGCGGCAAGGATATCCTCCGCCACCTGCTGCCGGCCGCGCCCGGCATTGATCACGATGGGCGCGCCGAAAGGTCCCTTGCGCGATAGCTTCCGGATCGTGTCGCGGTTGATGATGCCGTCCGTTTCGGGCGTCGCTGGAAGCAGCGAGACGAGAATGTCGGTCCGCCGCAGGAAGGAGTCGAACTCCGCCTCGCCTGCATAGCAATGGACGCCGGGAATGTGCTTGCGCGTGCGGCTCCAGCCGGCCAGCTTGAAGCCGAGGTCGCGCAGCCGTTCGGCCGAGTCCTGGCCCATGACGCCCAGGCCCATGATGCCGACCGCGAGATCCGATGCGGCATGGGTGGGGAAGGAATCCCAGATCTTCCGGCGCTGGTTCTCGTCGAGGCGCCGCTGCTGACGGTGATGCATCAGCACATGCAGCACGATGTACTCGGTCATGCGTCCGGTGAGATCCGGTTCGTTGACCCGCACGATCGGAATGCCGGGCGGCAGGGTCGGGTCCTTCAGGATTGCGTCGACGCCTGCTCCCAGCGAGAAGATCACCTTCAGATTGGGAAGACCCTTGAGCACATTGGCGGGCGGCAGCCAGGCTGCGGCATAGTCGATGTCCGCGACATCTCCCATCTGGTCCGGCCAGCTGCGCACGTCGAGCCGCGGTGCCACCTTGCGCATGGCCGAGGTCCAGACCTCGACGGGCCAGGTTGGCAGAATGAAAAGGAATGCCATGTCTATTGTCTCACTTCGCCTTCAGGCGCGACCTTGAGGTTGAGTGCCGCCGCAATCAGGGCCTTGGTATAGTCCGTCTTGGGATGGGTGAACACATCCGTTGTCGCACCCGTCTCCACCATCTTTCCGTTGCGCATCACGATCACTTCATTGGCCAGCGCCCGCACCACCTTCAGGTCATGGCTGATGAAGAGATAGGCCAGATTGTGCTTCTGCTGAAGGCTGCGGAGCAGATCCACGATCTGGGCCTGTACCGACATGTCCAGTGCGGAGGTCGGTTCGTCCAGCATGATGAAGCGGGGTTCGAGCGCCAGCGCGCGCGCGATGGCTATGCGCTGGCGCTGCCCACCGGAGAATTCGTGCGGATAGCGGTCCATGGTTGCGGGATCGAGCCCGACCTCGGACAGCGCCTTGCCCACGATCGCGCGGCGCTCGTCTTGCGAGAGTGTCTTGCCCTGCACCGGCAGGCCCTCCTCGACGATCTGCTGGATCGAGAGCCGGGGCGACAGGGAACCAAAGGGGTCCTGGAAGACCACCTGCATCTCCTTGCGCAGTGGCCGCATCATCTTCGAATTGTAGCCGTCGATCGGCTTGCCCATGTAGACGATGGGACCATCCGACGCGATCAGGCGGAGGAGCGCCAGTCCAAGGGTGGTCTTGCCGGATCCCGACTCGCCCACCACGCCCAGAGTCTGGCCGACGCGCACCGTCGCGTCGAGGCCGTCCACCGCCTTGATGTGGCCGATGGTCTTGCGGAAGAAACCGCGGCGGATCGGGAACCAGACCTTCAGCCCCCTGGTCTCCAGCACGACCGGCGCCGACCTGTCGCTGGGCGGCGGCGATCCCTTGGGCTCGGCCGAGAGCAGCATTTTCGTATAGGCATGCCGGGGATCGGCGAAGACCCGCTTGGCCTCGCCATGTTCAACGACCTTGCCCTTCTGCATCACCACCACATGATCGGCCATGTGGCGCACGATGCCGAGGTCATGGGTGATCAACAGCAGCGCCATGCCGGTCTCGCGCTGCAGATCCTTGAGCAGCTTGAGGATCTGGGCCTGCACGGTCACGTCCAGCGCCGTGGTGGGCTCGTCGGCAATCAGCAGGTCGGGATTGTTGGCCAGGGCCATGGCGATCATCACGCGCTGCCGCTGCCCGCCGGACAGCTGGTGCGGATAGTCCAGCAGTCG
>JBGSNJ010000255.1:0-5418 GCA_041739715.1 Aestuariivirga sp. | reverse complement strand
CTGCAGCCTTGGCGCTCGCGCTCGCTGTGCCGGTGAGCAGGGCCAGCAGGATGATGAGGATACGGAAACAGGTCACGCTGCGACACTCTTCGTCATGCGATCCGGTAAAACACAGGCTGGCGCCGGGATCAACACCTGCGGAGTCACGAATTCAGGCCTCAGAGCGATGCGAGGTCGATGCGGGCATGGGCGATGCTTGCCCTGCGCCATGTATAGCTCACATGCAGCGCGCCATCTTTGCCCTGGATGATGGAAGGATAGCTGTATTCGCGCCATCCGCCATCGAGCCGCATGGCATCGCGCCACCGCAGCCCGTCGTCCGAGATGGCAAGATGCAACGGCGACCGGCACAGTTCTGTCGGGTTGTAGACAAGCGCATGCCGGCCATCCCGCAGCGTCATGGCATCGATGCCGCTGTTGTTGCCGGGAAGGCCTGTTGCTTGCGCGGCCGACCAGCTGCGGCCGTCGTCATCGGACCATGTTTCGGCGATAACGCCATCGCGGCTGCGGCACAGCGCCTGCAGGCGGCCATCGCCGTGCTGAAGCAGGGTGGGCTGGATGATGCGGTAGCCGCTGGCGACGGGAGCCGATTTCTCCCAGGTCAGGCCGCGATTGGCCGTCCACTCGAAGTGTACGGTCCAGTCCCTGTCCTCGGTGCTTGACGGACAGAGGAGCCTGCCATCGCGAAGCAGCAGCGGCTTGTTCTTGGTGGGCCCGAGGAATCCTCGGGGCATGGCGACCGGCGGCGCGACGGGTGTCCCCCCTTGGTCGAGAAGCAGCAGATGGCCCATCCAGCGCGCGGGCGCAGGGCCGGTCTTGTAGAAGAGCAGAACATCGCCCTGCGGCGACGGCCACAGCACCGGATTCCACATCGCGTGGCCTTGGTCGCGGCCTTCGGCAACAACCTGCGGAGTCGACCACCCCGCTTCGCTCAGCAGGCTGAGATAGATGAGGGTATCGGCCGCACCTTCCGCCGCGCCGCCGAACCAGGCACAGAGAAGACCTGCGCAGGTCTCGCAGATGGTCGAGGCGTGGCAGCTCGCGAAGGGAGCATCGTGAGGATCGAAGACGAAGCCCGTCTGCACCGCCGGCAGGTCACTCGGTACACCCATCATGGGCAATGTGCCGCAGTAGGTCCTGTAGGTGTCTCGCCGGGTTGCAGCATGGGCGACGACCCCAGCCGCTGCGATGCCCGCCAGCGTGGCGCCGAGCACACGGCGCGATAGGGTTCGGCTCTCGCGGGCACCTTCCGTCACTTCGGCTCATGCCTCGCCAGGCTGTTGCGGCGCCATTGCGTTGGGGTCGTCGCCGCCCAGCGGCGGAAGGCATGAACGAAACAGCTGTGCGAACCATAGGACAGCGAAGCGCCCACGTCGCCGATCGGCAGCGTGGTGAGCGCCAGGAGTTCCTTCGCGGCGGTGAAGCGGACATCGTCCCTGATGGCGTCGAACCCAGTGCCTTCCTTTGTCAGTTGCCGTTCCAGCCTGCGCGGATGAAGACCGATGGTCCCGGCGATGGCGGAGAGCGAGTCGTTGCCCTGCAGCAGCGCGGCACGCAGGGCGTGCCGCACCTGTGCGGCAACGCCCCACGGCGCATGCAAGAGGCGGGCATTGAGCTCCTTGAGAAGTTGCGCACGCGCAACGGGATCTCCCGTGGTCAGCCGATGACCAAGGCTGCGCGCCGGCAGGATGAGGCAGCATTGCGCCTGGTTGAATCGGATCGGACAACGCGCCAGCGGCCGGTAGGAGGCCGGATCGGCAGGTTCGCGTCGCATCAGCAGGATTTCCGTCGGTTCCACCTGTCCATTTGTCAGTTCACGGACAAGTGTGCAGCCCACCGCGATCGAGAGATCATAGGCGTGCTGCGACGAGCGGAACTCCCGATCGTAGATGCCGATGCCAAAGGCCACGTCGTCGCCCATGCGATGCAGATAGGCGGCGGCGCCGCGGGAATTTGTGATCTGGAAACTGACGAAGTCGGTGAGCGCGTCGCCGAGCGTCGGCGCGTGGCTCATCAACCGTCCGATCGGACCCAGCGCCCGGAACGATTGCCGCAATCCCAGTTGAAGTGCGATGTCGGATCTGCCGGTCACCGCAGCAGCGCGTTCGAGGAGCAGATCAAAGAGCGCGAGGCTGACAAAGAGATCGGCGCGCAGATCCGAGAGTGCAAGCCCCGTGCCTGCCAGGACAGCGGCTGGATCGGCACCAAGCTCCGCAACGAACTCGGGCAGTGCGGCAAGCGGGCCAACGCGTTGCTGAGCGGGATTCTGGGTGATGGTTTGCACTCTGACTGTCGTCAGAAAGCAAACACGAGGACATTGGTGGTTGTAAAGTCAAACCTCTGTGTCACGCGAGAGGTATCCATGTTCATCCGTCGGTTGATCGTCGTCATGCTTGTCACTGCGTCTGCCCTTGTAGGGACGGCGAAGGCCCAACAGGTGACCGGCGAGCTTGGCAAGCCAGGCGCCACCACAACCATTGATGGCGCGCAGCTGCCGGCACCAACCCCGCTATTCGGCGGCGTGATCAAGGACGACGCGCTCACATCCACGCCGTGGTGGGCACCGCGCATCGTGCCGCCCAAGGGGGCGCCCAACATCCTGCTGATCATGACCGACGATTCCGGCTATGGCGTTCCCAGCACCTTCGGCGGCGTCATTCCGACGCCGGCACTCGATCGCGTCGCCGCCAGCGGCCTCCGCTACACCCAGATGCATTCGACTGCGCTCTGCTCGCCCACCCGTGCGGCCCTCATCACGGGCCGCAACCATCATTCGGCGGGTTTCGGCGTCATCTCGGAGCAGTCCACCGGCTATCCGGGCTACAACAGCATCATCGATCGCAACAAGGCGACGATCGGCCGGATTCTCAAGGACAATGGCTATGCCACCTCATGGTTCGGCAAGGATCACAACGTACCGGCCTTTCAAGCCAGTCAGGTCGGACCCTTCGACCAGTGGCCCATCGGACAGGGATTCGAGTATTTCTACGGCTTCATCGGTGGCGATGCCAACCAGTGGCAACCCAACCTGTTCCGCAACACGACGCAGATCTATCCCTTCGAAGGAAAGCCTGGCTGGAACCTGATCACCGGCATGGCTGATGACGCCATCGACTACCTGAACCGGGTCAATCAGATTCAGCCCGACAAGCCCTTCTTCCTCTACTACGTTCCGGGCGGCGTGCATGCGCCGCACCACCCGACCAAGGAATGGGTCGACAAGATCCAGGCGATGCATCTCTTCGACGACGGCTGGGAGAAGCTGCGCGAGACCATCTTCGCCAACCAGAAGAAGCTAGGCGTCGTTCCGCAGAATGCCCAGATGGGTCCGTGGCCCAGCGACATCCTGAAGCCCTGGGCCCAGACCACCGACGCGGAGAAGAAGCTCTTCATCAAGCAGGCCGAGGTCTTCGCGGCCTATGTTGCCTATACCGACGATTCGATCGGCCGGGTCATCCAGGCCGTCGAGGACATGGGCAAGCTGGACAACACGCTGATCATCTACATCAATGGCGACAACGGCACGAGCGCCGAAGGCGGCCCGCTGGGCACGCCCAACGAAGTGGCCTTCTTCAACGGCGTCAACATGATGCCGGTCGAGACGCAGATGAAGTGGTACGACGTCTGGGGCACGGAACAGACCTACAACCACATGTCGGCGGGCTGGTCCTGGGCCTTCGACACGCCCTTCAGCTGGTTCAAGCAGATCGCATCGCATCTTGGCGGTGTGCGTCAGGGCATGGCGATTTCCTGGCCCGGCCGCATCAAGGATGTTGGCGGCATCCGGAGCCAGTTCTCCCATGTGATCGACATCGTCCCGACCATTCTCGAGGCGAGTGGCATACCCGCGCCCGACGTCGTCGACGGCATCAAGCAGGTGCCCATCGAAGGCACCAGCCTCGCCTACACCTTCGATGCTGCCAATGCCGATGCGCCGACGCGGCACACCACCCAGTACTTCGAGATGATGGGCGACCACGCGATCTATCATGAGGGTTGGCTGCTCAGCACCAAGGTGATCCGTGCGCCGTGGGAAGCCTTTGGTCCCGCCAATCCCGATCCGCTCAACAACGTGACCTGGGAGCTTTACAACCTCAACGAGGACTATTCGCAGACCAATGATCTCGCCGCCCAGAATCCGGAAAAGGTCGAGGAGTTGAAGAAGGTCTTCCTCGCCGAGGCTCAGAAGTACAATGTCCTGCCGCTCGATGCCTCGGTGGCTGCACGCATCGTGGCCCCGCGCCCCAATATCACGGCCGGCCGCGCCGAATTCGTCTATACCCATCCGATGGTCGGCCTGCCGCAGGGCGACTCGCCGGTGCTGCTCAACACGTCCTATACCGTGACGGCCGAGATCGAGGTTCCGGCCAGCGGCGGCGACGGCATGATCCTCACCTCGGGCGGACGCTTCGCTGGCTATGGATTCTACATCCTCAACGGCAAGCCGGTCTGGCTGTGGAACCTGATCGACCTCGAGCGCCTGAAGTGGGAGGGCAAGGACGCACTGTCACCCGGCAAACACGTGATCGAGTTCGACTTCGTCTATGACGGGCTTGGTGCCGGCACGCTGGCCTTCAACAACTTCTCCGGCGTCGGCCGGCCCGGCACCGGAACGCTGAAGGTCGATGGTGTCGTGGTCGACACAAAGCAGATGCCCAAGACACTGCCGATGATCCTGCAGTGGGACGAGAGCTTCGACATCGGGTCCGACACGCTGACCGGTGTCAACGATGCCGACTACCAGCCGCCCTTCCCGCTGACCTCGACGCTCAACAAACTCACGGTGAAGCTCGACCGGCCTGTGATCAGCGACGCGGAAAGGGCAAAGCTGGAAGCCGCGATGAACAAGAAGGACTGAGCGGGACAAGACAGGGTTGGGCGCCGGTCTCTGCTGGCGCCCGGCGCGCGCCCCTGAATGATGGTGCTTGGTGCCTCTGGAGGGACTCGAACCCCCACTCCCTTGCGAAAAGCAGATTTTGAGTCTGCCGCGTCTACCATTCCGCCACAGAGGCTCCGGGCCGCGGCATAAATGGCCCCCGCCATGCCGTCAACCGGAAAGGGCGGGGACTTGCGCGGGCCTCCGGATCGGGCGACAAGGCAGGCATGATCCGGATCACCGATTCCATCGCCATCGACGCGGATGACATCGCGTTGAGCTTCATGCGCGCCTCGGGTCCGGGTGGTCAGAATGTCAACAAGGTCTCGACGGCGGTCGAACTGCGCTTCGACGTGGCCAAGGCCTTCCTGCCGGAGGATCTGAAGATCCGCCTGCGGGGACTGGCAGGGCGGCAGTTGACCCAGGACGGCGTGCTGGTGATCACCGCCCAGGAACATCGGTCGCAGGAAAGAAACCGTGAAACCGCCATCGCCAAGCTGGTCGCCCTGCTGCGCAAGGCGGCCGTAAGGCCGCGCCGCCGC
>JBGSNJ010000247.1:0-4300 GCA_041739715.1 Aestuariivirga sp. | reverse complement strand
CTGATGACGCTCGCCGGCACTCCACACGCCGTCGAACAGCGCATTGGCCGATTTCACCTCGACGAAGGCCTTGCCAAACTCGCGGTGGTCGGATGGCTCGACCTTGCCGCCCAGCTGGGCGCAGAGGGTCTGCTCGCCGTAACAGATGCCGAGAACCGGGACTCCCCGGCTGAAGACCCGTTCCGGGGCCCGGGGGCTTCCCCCCTCATGGACGGAGGCCGGGCCGCCCGACAGGATGATGCCCTTCAGGCCCTCCCAGTCGAGAGCCTTTTCCGCCAGCTGGAAAGGGACGATTTCCGAGTAGACCCCTGCCTCGCGGATGCGCCGGGCAATCAGTTGGGTGAACTGGGAGCCGAAGTCGATGATCAGGATTCGGTCTTGCATGGCGAGCGCATAAGGGAAGCGACCGGAGTCTGCAAGTGCGGAGGAATCAGCCCGTCGCGATGTCCCACAACAGCTTCACGTTGAGCGCGATGATGATCGCCGCGATTGTGCCCGCCACCAGCGTGAGCCAGACCGGCGCGGTCAGGGCGCCGAGCTTGGCCCTGTCGCGGGTGAACATGACCAGCGGCACGATGGCAAAGGGCAGCTGGAAGGCGAGGATGACCTGGCTGAGGATCAGCAACAGGCCGGTGCCCTCGGCGCCGTAGTAGAGCGTGACGCCGGCGGCCGGGACGATGGCGATGAGCCTTGTGATGAGCCGCCGCGCCCAGGCCGCCAGCTTGATGTCGAGGAAACCCTCCATGACGATCTGCCCGGCCATGGTGGCGGTGACCGTCGAGTTCAGGCCGCAGCACAGCAGCGCAATGGCGAAGAGCTTGGGCGCCAGCAGCGATCCCACCAGCGGCGCCAGCATGGAATGCGCCTCGCCGATGTCGGTGACCGAGGTGTGGCCGCCGCGGTGGAAGGTGGCTGCCGCCAGGATGAGGATCGAGGCGTTGACCAGGAGCGCGAACATCAGCGCCACGGTCGAATCGACGGTGGCGAACTTCAGCGCCTCGCGCTTCTCCGGCAGGCTGTCGCCATAGGCCCGCGTCTGGACGATGCCCGAATGGAGGTAGAGATTGTGCGGCATGACGGTGGCGCCGATGATGCCGAGCGCCAGATAGAGCATGGCCGGGTTGCTGACGATCTCCACCGTGGGCGCGAAGCCGAGGATCACCTGGCCCCATTCCGGATCGGCCAAGGCGATCTGGATGAAAAAGCAGACGAAGATCACGCCAAGCAACGCGATGATGAAGGCCTCGACGTAGCGGAAGCCGATGCGCTGCAGCCACAGGATGAGGAAGACGTCGAGCGCCGTGATGATGACGCCCAGCTCCAGCGGGATGCCGAAAAGAAGGTTCAGGCCGATGGCCGTGCCCACCACCTCGGCAATGTCGGTTGCGATGATGGCGATCTCGGCGAAGATCCACAGCACGAAGGCCACCGGACGCGGAAAGGCGTCGCGGCAGGCCTGGGCCAGGTCGCGGCCCGATCCCACCGCAAGCCGCGCACAGAGCGACTGCAGGATGATGGCCATGATGTTTGACATGAGCGCCACGGCCAGCAGCGCGTAGCCGAACTGTGCCCCGCCGGCGATGGAGGTGGCCCAGTTGCCGGGGTCCATGTAGCCGACCGCGACCAGATAGCCGGGGCCGATGAAGGCCATGGCACGGCGCCATGTGGATCCGGACGAAGCCACCCGCACGGTACGGAAGACATCGGCAAGCGGTGGCTCGCCGGGTGGGCGGCGCCACCCGGAGAGGCGATCGGCGATGGTGGTGTCCTGCGGCATTACAAAAAGTTTAGCATTGGCTAAATCTATTGCAATAGGGTAATTTCGCAACCGCACACGGAGAGCGAGGATGCCGCGAGCGGCAAAACACCAGCGCGGGGCCAAACTGCGGTCCGCCGCCTTCAGCCGGATCCGGTCCGACCACCAGTCGGAACTGGCGGAAGACTATGTCGAGCTGATCGCAGATCTGATCGACGAGCGCGGCGAGGCGCGCGGCACCGACGTGGCCATGCGCCTTGGCGTGGCAAATGCCACCGTGGTGAAGACCCTCAAGCGCCTGCAGGATGCCGGCCTCGTCACCCAGGAGCCCTATCGCGCCATCTTCCTCACCGGCGAGGGCTGGAAAATGGCCGAGGACGGCCGCCGCAAGCACCGCATCGTGGAGGGTTTCCTGCTGGCGCTGGGCGTGAGCGAGGAAACGGCGCGGATCGATTCCGAAGGCATCGAGCACCATGTGAGCGAAGAGACGCTGCGGGCCATGGCCCGCTTCCTGGCGCGCAACGGCAGATAGGCCGAAACAACGGCGCACACCTTTCAGACTCGATCGGCGTCAACCGGCGAAGCGTGTTCGACAGACTTATGTTTGAACTTAACGCAGCCTTAGCCCGGAACGGAGCACGCTCGCCGCATGTTCTGGCCAGCCCTTGTATTTGCTCTGCCATTCTTTGTGATTCCCGCACTCATGCCGGGATGGCGCTCGCTTGCTTCGGCCGTCATCATCGGCGGTGCCATCATCCTGCTTCTTCTGATCATTGGCCTCCTTGGCGGCGGTGCCGCGCAGTTCCTGGGTATTGCAGCGATCTTGCTGGCGATACCCTGCCTTGCCTGTGGCGCGCTGTCGGGGTTCATGCGGCTGGCCTTGTCGCGGCACGTCACGTCCCTGCCCGGCAAGGCCGCCACTGTACTCGCACCAGCTGCGCTTCTCTTTGCGGCCTTCTACGCGCTCCATAGGCAGGAAGAAGCCAAATGGACACTTCCGGACAAGGCCTGCCTCGACTCCGTATTTCCCATTGTCATCGGAACTTCTCAGATCGAAGTGCCAATGCTGGCTGCCCTCAGCCTTTATCCCAACAACAACGCACAGGAGGCAATGTACCTCCAATTCCCCTGGGTGATGCGAGCCCTTTGCCATGCAGAGGAGAAAAGGCAGGGGTCAAGGGCAGCTCCCGCCCAACTTTCCGCGGTTGTGGTAGATCCATCGGAACTCAAACGTGCACCCGCAATCCTCAGACGCTCGGCCTGCGAGAGACCGTCTCTACCCGATTGGATCAAGCGCGACTGTGGAAAGGACGGCGGCAATTTTCCAGTAGTCCAAAAAGTGGCAGTCTTGTCGCTCCCAGACATCGACAAGACTTTCTTCGGAGTGAGCGAAACGACCTACTCGCAGTATCTTTCTGCGACTGATAAGTTGCAGCGGCTTCCGAAAGCAGGACACTTCCTGCGTGCTCGCGAGGACAGGTTCCATCTCGATTATTTCGTCGCTGAACCCGGCCACTGGATGGACTCCTCTGGGGCGCCGATGAGCGCCACGTGCTTCAGTCAGCAGACCTTTGCAGGAATGTCATGCCGTGCCACTCTGGAACTGAGCAGTGGCCTGGTTCTTCACTACACTTTCACTGCTCGAACAGAATCGTTCGAGGTCGATTTCCGTGCGGCGGATAATGCAGCCCGAAGCTTTGTGACCATGTTGGGACTATCGGCGGATTGACCGTAGTTTCACCATTTCGCTGACGGCGCCGGACAACCAAACATGCACTCTTCCAGTTCAACGCGGGCTCGCCCGCGATCCGTGTCAGCCCTTGCCGATCACCGCCACGAAGAAGCCGTCGGTGCCATGCCGGGCGGGGGTCATCAGCAGGGTGTCCTGCGAACCATCGGTAGAGACAGGCGGTTCGCCGCCGATCGCGCTGCGCCATTGATCCGTGTACGGAATGAGCCTGCAGCCGGGATGGCGCTGCAGGAAATCTGCCACCTGGGCGGTGTTCTCCTGCGCCAGCACGGAGCATGTGATGTAGACCAGGCGTCCGCCGGTGCGGACCAATCCGAATCCCTTTTCAAGGACTTGGCGCTGATCCTTGAGACGCTTGTCGAGCTGCGTTTCGGTGAGACGCCACTTGGCGTCGGGCTTGCGCCGCCAGGCCCCTGAACCCGAACAGGGCGCATCGATCACCACGCAGTCGAAGGGTGCGGCTGCCTCCAGCTTGCCCTGGTCCTGCGCCGAGATGACCTCGCAGTTTGTGACGCCGGCGCGCTGCAGGCGCTCGAAAATGGGGCGGAGGCGGAAGCGGTCCGTGTCATGGGCCACCAGCCTGCCCTGATTCTGCATCATGGCCGCCAGTGCCAGGGTCTTGCCGCCCGCACCGGCGCAGAAATCCACCACCATATCGTTGCGCTTCGGTGCCAGCATCAAGCCCAGCAGTTGGCTGCCCTCGTCCTGTACTTCGAATTTGCCGGAGAGGAACAGCGCGTGTTTGTTCAGCGCCGGTTTGTATTTAAGACGGATGCCGTAGGGCGAGAACGGTG
>JBGSNJ010000174.1:0-4046 GCA_041739715.1 Aestuariivirga sp. | reverse complement strand
CAGCCATCCTCCTACCTTCCCTTCAGTTCGCGTAAAACGCCAAGCGGGAGAGACCGGGGAAACCCCGGCGCCGAAGGAGCAACCGCCCCGGAAACTCTCAGGCAAAAGGACCGCCGCGTGTTGGAACTCTGGAGAGCAGGGGTTTTACACCCCTCACCGTAGGAGCAAGTCTGGCCGTGTCGGAGTGACGGTTCGGACGAAAACTCTCAGGTTCTCTGACAGAGGGGGCAGGCCATGTGCAGTTTTGCGCTGGGCCTGTCGTCAATTGTCAGGAGTTCCGATGAACCAAGCTGCCCTCAAGCGCACGATCCTTTACGGCGAGCATGCCGCTCTTGGCGCCAAGCTGGTGCCCTTCGCCGGCTATGAAATGCCCGTGCAATATCCCACCGGCATTCTCACCGAGCATAACTGGACCCGAACCAGTGCCGGCCTCTTTGACGTCTCCCACATGGGCCAGGCCTTTCTCGTAGGCCCCGACCACGCGACGACCGCCGCCGCCATGGAAAAGCTGGTTCCCGCCGACATCGCCAGCCTCAAGTCCCACCAGATCCGTTATTCGCAATTCCTCAATCCCGACGGCGGCATTATCGATGACCTGATGATCACCCGTTCGGCCGATGAGGGCCGTCTCTATCTCGTCTGCAACGCCTCGCGCAAGGACGATGACTTTGCCCATATCGAAAAAAATCTGCCCGCCAATGTGAAGCTCCAGCGCGGCGCCGATATGGCGCTCGTCGCGTTGCAGGGACCGAAGGCTGAAGCAGCGCTGGCAAATCTTGCACCCGCCGTGCGCGACATTCCCTTCATGCATTACGCGGCGGTCTCCATCGACGGCATCGAGGCCCATGTCTCGCGCTCCGGCTATACCGGCGAGGACGGCTTTGAAATTTCCATCTTCGACAAGGACGCGGTGCGGCTCTGGAAACGTCTGCTGGCCAACCCGGACGTAAAACCCATCGGTCTTGGGGCGCGTGACTCGTTGCGCCTTGAAGCGGGCCTTTGCCTTTACGGCCACGACATTGATGAAAGCACCAGTCCCGTCGAGGGCGATCTTCTCTGGTCAATCCAGAAGCGCCGCCGGAACGCAGGCGGCTTTATTGGCGCGGACCGTGTGCTGAAAGAGATCGCATCGGGCGCCAGGCGCAAACGCGTTGGCATCAAGCCAGAAAGCCGCGCCCCGGCCCGTGAAGGAACTGTCGTTACTGACGCAAACGGCCACCCGATCGGTGTCATCACTTCCGGCGGCTTCGGCCCCACCGCCAATGGCCCTGTGGCCATGGGCTATGTCGAGACATCATTCGCCAAGCCGGGCACGGCCATCCAGCTCATCGTCCGCGACAAACCCATGCCCGCCCAGATCGTGAACCTGCCCTTCGTCCCCCATAATTATAAACGCTGAGGAGATCGCCTATGTCCGTCAAGTTTTCGAAAGACCATGAATGGGTAAATGTTGCCGGCGACATCGCCACCATCGGCATCACCAATCACGCCCAGGAGCAATTGGGCGATGTGGTGTTCGTGGAGTTGCCCGCCGTCGGCAAGAAGGTTGCCAAAGGCGGCGACGCCGCCGTGGTTGAAAGCGTGAAGGCCGCCAGCGAAGTCTATGCCCCCGTCACCGGCGAAGTCGTCGAGGTGAACAAGGAACTTGAGGGCGATCCGGCCCTCGTCAACCGCGGCGCCGAAGGCGATGGCTGGTTCATGAAAATTAAAGTCTCCAATCCGGCCGAACTCAACGAGCTGATGGACAAGGCCGCCTACGACAAATTTGTTGCAAGTCTCTGAGGAGTTCATTGATGTCCCGTGCCAGCCTTGCCGACCTCGAACCCGGCGCAAACTTCATCCGCCGCCATATCGGTCCCAGCGAAACCGAAACCACGGACATGCTGAGGGAAGTGGGCGCCAAGTCGCTTGAGGACTTCATTGCCAAGGTGGTGCCGAAGGAAATCCGCATGGCGCGGCCACAGGATTTGCCCAAAGCCAAGGCGGAGCGCACGGCGCTCTCCTATTTACGCCGGATGGCGGACCGCAACGAGGTCTTCACCTCCATGATCGGCATGGGCTACTACGGCACGGTCACGCCCAAGGTCATCCTCCGCAATGTGCTGGAGAACCCCGGCTGGTATACGGCTTACACGCCCTATCAGGCCGAAGTGAGCCAGGGCCGCCTCGAGGCGCTGCTCAATTTCCAGCAGGTGATCGTCGATCTCACCGGCCTTGAACTCGCCAATGCCTCGCTTCTCGATGAAGCAACCGCCGCCGCCGAGGCCATGGCCATGGCCAAGCGCCTGGTCAAGACAACCGCGAATGCCTTCTTCGTTGACCGCGACACCCATCCGCAAACCATCGGCGTCATCCAGACCCGGGCCCGCGCCTTTGGCTATGAGATCATCATCGGCGATCCCGCCAAGGACCTGAAGCCGGAAACCGTCTTTGCCGCGCTGCTGTCCTACCCCGGCTCCTCCGGCGAAATCAGGGATTACCGTGGGCTTATCGACAAGCTCCATGGCGCCGGCGCCATGGCCATCATGGCAACTGACCTGCTCGCCCTGGCGCTCCTAACCCCGCCCGGTGAACTGGGTGCAGACATCGCCGTGGGCTCGGCCCAGCGCTTCGGCGTGCCCATGGGCTATGGCGGCCCTCATGCCGCGTTCTTTGCAACGCGCGAAGAGTTCAAGCGCGCCATGCCGGGCCGCATCATCGGCGTCTCGGTCGATGCCGAGGGCCACCGTGCGCTGCGCATGGCGATGCAGACGCGCGAGCAGCATATCCGCCGCGAGAAGGCCACCAGCAACATCTGCACCGCGCAGGTGCTGCTCGCCGTGATCGCCGGCTTCTTCGCCGTCTACAACGGGCCCAAGGGCATCCGGAAGATGGCCGAGCGCACCCATCGCCTGGCCGAGATCTTCGCGTCCGCCGTCGCGGGCTGGGGCTACGAGGTGAAGACCAGGGCCTTCTTCGACACGGTCACCATCCATGCGCCGGGCCGCGCCCACATGATCTGGGCCCGCGCCAAGGAACAGCGCTTCAACCTGCGCTTCGTCGATTCCGATCACATCGGCATCTCTTTCGACCAGTCGATCCGCCGCCAAGAGCTGGAGCGGCTGCTCACCGTGTTCAAGACCGATGCCCTGGACGTCATCACGCTTGACGGCATCGACAGGACGCTGAAGGAGGTTATCCCGCCGAACCTCCGCCGCTCATCGGCCTATCTCACGCATCCGGTCTTCTCGATGTATCACTCGGAGACCGAGATGCTGCGTTATCTCCGCCATCTCCAGGTGAAGGACGTGGCGCTGGACCAGTCGATGATCCCGCTGGGCTCCTGCACCATGAAGCTCAATGCCACGACCGAGATGATCCCTGTCACCTGGCGCAGCTTCTCCATGCTGCATCCCTTCGTGCCGCTGGAACAGGCACAGGGCTACATGCAGCTCTTCGAGGAACTCGAGGCCATGCTGGCCGAGATCACCGGCTTCGATGCCGTGTCGCTGCAGCCCAACGCGGGGAGCCAGGGCGAATATGCCGGGCTCCTGGCCATCCGCGGCTATCACGAATCGCGCGGGCACGGGCATCGCGACGCCTGCCTCATCCCGATCTCGGCGCATGGTACCAATCCGGCCTCCGCCGTCATGGCGGGCATGAAGGTGGTGGTCGTCGCCTGCGACACGAACGGGAATGTCGACCTCGCCGACCTCAAGGCCAAGGCCGAGCAGCACCGCGAGCACCTGGCCGCATTGATGATCACCTATCCCTCGACCCATGGCGTCTTCGAGGAGGCGGTGATCGACATTTGCAGGATCGTCCATGACAATGGCGGGCAGGTCTATCTCGACGGCGCTAATCTCAATGCGCAGGTGGGCCTCGTGCGCCCGGCGGAACTGGGCGCCGACGTCTGCCACATGAACCTGCACAAGACCTTCTGCATTCCGCATGGCGGCGGCGGCCCCGGCATGGGGCCGATCGGCGTGAAGGCGCATCTGGCGCCCTTCCTGCCCGGGCACAAGGTGGTGCATGGCGTCAATCCGGCGGCGGGCCGCGACCAGTCG
>JBGSNJ010000154.1:0-10027 GCA_041739715.1 Aestuariivirga sp. | reverse complement strand
GGCGGAACCCTCGTCTGCGAGATCGACCTGCGCGACATGCCGGCACTCCGCGGGCGGCACAACTGGCAGAATGCCTGCATGGCCTATGGCGCTGCAGCGGCCTTCGGTATCGCGCCCGGCGTCATCGCGCGGGCCATGCAGAGCTTTCCGGGCCTTGCCCACCGCATGCAGCAGGTGGGAGAGGCCGGCGGCATTGCCTTCGTCAACGACTCCAAGGCCACCAATGCCGATGCGGCGGAGAAGGCGCTCTTGTCCTTCGACAACATCTACTGGATCCTTGGCGGAATCGCGAAATCCGGTGGCATTGCGCCGCTGCGTCCGCACTTCGGCCGCGTGGCACGCGCCTATCTCATTGGCCAGTCCTCGGATGATTTTGCCGCGGCGCTGGAGGGGCAGCTCCCCTATACCAGGTGCGGCACGCTGGATCGCGCGGTCGCCGCGGCGCTTGCGGATGCACAGCGCGATGGGCGGAAGGGCGCGGTCGTGCTCCTCTCGCCCGCCTGCGCCTCCTTCGACCAGTATCCCAACTTCGAGGTGCGCGGCGATGCCTTCGTCAAGGCCGTCGCCGGGCTTCCCGGTGTCACCATGACCATCACAGGAGATGACAATGCTGCTCGGACGTAGCGACCGCGGGCTTCTCGCCCAATGGTGGTTCACCGTCGACCGCGGATTGATGATGGCGGTGATCCTGCTCATGGCCACCGGCGTGCTGATCAGCATGGCGGCCAGCCCGCCGGTTGCGGATCGCATCGGCCTCGACACTTTTCATTTCTTCCGGAGCCAGCTCTTCTATCTCTTCCCTGCGGTGCTGGTGTTGATCGGCGTGTCGTTCCTCACGCCGCGGCAGACCCGCCGCGCCGGCTTCCTGCTCTTCGCAGGAAGCCTTGTCTTGATGGTTGCGGCGCTGTTCTGGGGCCCCGAGATCAAGGGCGCGCATCGCTGGATCAACCTCGGCTCTCTCAATCTGCAACCCTCTGAGCTGGCAAAGCCGGGCTTCGTCATCGTCACCGCCTGGCTGCTGGCGGAACAGACGCGGCGTCCGGACATACCAGCGCATTTTGCGGCCTTCCTTGCCGCGGGACTCTTCTTCGGGCTGCTGCTGATGCAGCCGGACTTCGGCCAGACGGCCCTGATGATCATGGCCTTCGGCGCCATGCTGCTGATCTGGGGCCTGCCGTGGATTCTGGTCGCTGGCTTCGCGGGGCTGGTAGCGTCTGGCATTCTCATCGCCTATGCCAGCGTGGCGCATGTGCGTTCGCGCATCGACCGCTTCCTCGACCCCGACAAGGGCGACACCTTTCAGGTCGATACCGCGATGCAGGCCTTCAAGAATGGAGGTCTCATGGGCGCCGGACCGGGCGGCGGCGAAGCGAAGCTGATCCTCCCGGATGCCCATACCGACTTCACCTTCGCCGTGGTGGGCGAAGAATTCGGGCTGGTGGCCTGCCTCGTCCTCATGTCGCTCTTTGCCTTCATCGTGCTGCGCATCCTGGCGCGTGCCAAGTCGGAGACCGATCCCTTCCCGTCCCTGGCCCTCAGTGGCCTGGCGCTCGTCTTTGGTTTCCAGGCCATCATCAACATGGGTGTGAACGTGGCCCTGCTGCCGGCCAAGGGAATGACTCTTCCCTTCATCTCCTATGGCGGCTCCTCCCTCATCGGCATGGCCATCGCCATGGGCTTCGTGCTTTCGCTGGCGCGCCGCCATGCGGGCGCCCATCGCACGCGAACCCTCGTTGCTGTGTACGCTTAAGTCCGGCATGACGGAGAAAGGCACCATCGTTCTGGCCGCCGGCGGCACCGGCGGCCATCTCTTCCCGGCCCAGGCCCTGGCCGAGGAAATGACGCGCCGCGGCTATGTCATCCATCTGATGACGGACGAACGCGTGCGCGACTACGGCAAGTCCTTTCCGGCCGAACAGACTCACGTCGTGCCGTCGGCCACCCTGTCGCTCGGCAAGCCTTGGCTTCTGCCGGGCAGGCTGTTCCGCCTGTTCGGCGGCTATCGTCAGGCGCGGGCGATCATGCAGTCGCTGCGGCCGCAGGCCGTGGTGGGTTTTGGCGGCTATCCGTCCTTCCCGCCGATTCTGGCCGCCGCCAATCTGAAGATCCCCTCCTGCGTCCACGACCAGAATGCCGTCATGGGCCGGGCCAACAGGGTGCTGGCCAGATATGCCGATGCGATTGCCTCGTCCTTCCCGGATCTGCAGGGCCTTCCTCCGGCTGCTGCGCACAAGGTGACGGTCACCGGAAATCCCGTGCGCGATCTGGTCCTGAAATCCCGCGCGGCCGCCTATCCGGCACCTGGGCGCTTCCGGTTGCTGGTCTTCGGCGGCAGCCAGGGCGCACAGTTCTTCGGCGACTTCATGCCCAGGGTCTTCGCCGCCATGACTGCCGATGAGCGGGCCGGCCTTCAGGTGACGCAGCAGGTTCGCCCCGAGAACATGGAGGCCGTGAGGGCGGCCTATGGGCAGTTGAGCCTCGACTGCGAGCTGCAGCCATTCTTCATGGACATGCCCTCCCGGATCGCGGCGTCGCATCTGGTGGTCTGCCGCTCCGGTGCATCCACCATCGCCGAACTGGGTGTCATCGGCCGGCCGGCCGTCATGGTGCCGCTGCCGCATGCGCTGGACAACGACCAATTGCGCAATGCCGAGAGTTTCGCATCGGCAGGCGCCGGCTGGGTCCATCCACAGGCCGGCCTGGAGCCTCAGGGCTTTGCCGCATTTCTGACACGCCTGCGCTCTCAAGAGGGCGTGTTGCGAAAGGCGGCGGCCGCTGCACTCGGCCATGGCAAGCCGGATGCCGCCCAGCGCCTCGCCGATCTGACCGAACAGCTTGCAGGGAAAACCAAAGAATGAAACTGCCGCGCGACGTAGGCCCCATCCATTTCATCGGCATCGGCGGCATCGGCATGAGCGGCATCGCCGAAGTCATGGCGACACTGGGCTACACGGTGCATGGCTCGGACCTGACCGACAACTACAACGTGGCGCGGCTGCGCAAGAGCGGCATCGCCGTGGAGATCGGTCACCGTGCCGAGAACATCGGAGACGCGCAGGTCGTTGTCGTCTCCTCTGCGGTGAAGACCGACAATCCGGAACTGATCGAGGCGCGCAACCGCTATCTTCCCATCGTTCTGCGGGCCGAGATGCTGGCCGAGCTGATGCGTTTCAAGACCTGCGTGGCGGTCGGTGGAACCCACGGCAAGACCACCACCACCTCGCTGGTTGCCGCCTTGCTCGACGCGGGCGGTCTCGACCCTACCGTGATCAACGGTGGCATCATCAACGCCTATGGCACCAATGCGCGGTTCGGAAAGGGTGACTGGATGGTGGTGGAATCGGACGAGTCCGATGGCACCTTCGTCAAGCTTCCGGCGGATGTGGTGATCGTCACCAATATCGACCCCGAACACCTTGACCATTACGGCAGCTTCGACAAGGCCAAGGAGGCCTTCCTCGCCTTCGTCGAGAACATCCCGTTCTACGGTTTCGCGGTGATGTGCATGGATCATCCGGTGGTGCAGGAGATCATCGGCCAGGTGCGCGATCGCCGCGTCATCACCTATGGCCGCAGTCCGCAGGCCGATGTCCGGCTGCTCGAGACGTCGTATGCCGAAGGCGAGACGCACTTCGCGGTGCGGATCACCAACCGCCGGACCGGTGCTACCCACGACATCGGCGATCTGAGCCTCGCCATGCCGGGCGATCACAATGCCCTGAATTCGACGGCCGCGCTGGCCGTGGCGCGGGAACTCGGTCTCAGCGATGACCAGATCCGCAAGGGCTTCAAGAGTTTCACTGGCGTGAAGCGCCGATTCACCCGCACCGGCGAGCACAACGGCATCACCGTCTTTGACGACTACGGCCATCACCCGGTCGAGATCGCCGCCGTTCTGCGCGCGGCGCGCGGCGTCACCCGGAACCGGGTGGTCGCCGTGATGCAGCCGCATCGCTACACCCGGCTGTCCTCGCTGTTCAGCGATTTCTGCACCTGCTTCAATGATGCCGATACGGTGATCGTTGCGCCTGTCTATGCCGCAGGCGAAGCGCCGATCGAAGGCGCCAGCCACCTGGCTCTGGTCGAGGGGCTGAGGGCGCGGGGACACCGCAATGTCCATGCCATCGAAACGCCGGATCAGCTCGCGCCGCTGGTGCGAAATCTGGTGGCGCCGGGCGACATCGTGATCTGCCTGGGCGCCGGCACCATTACCCAATGGGCCTATGCCTTGCCGGGCCAATTGGCGGCCTTCGATGGCGAAGCAGGCGCGTGATGGCGCGGCTTGATGGCGAGGCGCTGCTGAAGCGGCTGCCGGCCGTACGCGGCCGGCTGGAGCCCGAAGCGGCACTGTCGGACCTGATCTGGTTCCGTGCGGGTGGCCCGGCAGAAGTCCTCTATACCCCCGCGGACGAAACCGATCTTGCGGATTTCCTCAAGGCTGCGCCGGGCGACGTAGCGGTCTATCCCATCGGTGTGGGCTCGAACCTTCTGGTGCGCGACGGCGGCGTGCCGGGCGTGGTGATCCGCATGGGCAAGGGATTTTCGGGCCTGACGCTGGAGCCGGGCGATCGCATCCGGGCCGGAGCTGCCGTCCTGGACGTGCGTGTCGCCCGTTTCGCACAGGAACATGGTTTAGATGCGTTAACCTTTCTGAGAGGTATCCCGGGCACCATCGGCGGCGCATTGCGCATGAACGCCGGCGCCTATGGGGGAGAAACCAAGGACGTGCTGGTCGAGGCGCGTGCGGTCGATCGCTCGGGGACGATTCACGTGCTGTCCAACGCTGACATGAAATACACCTATCGCCATTGCGGCGCGCCAGAGGACCTGATTTTCACGAGCGCGCTGCTGCAAGGCCGCCCGGGTGACCGGGCCGCCATCGCCGCCGCGATGGACAAGATCACCGAGAGCCGCGAAGCGACCCAGCCGGTCAAGAGCAGGACGGGCGGATCGACGTTCAAGAATCCGCCGGGTCGGAAATCCTGGCAGCTGATCGATCAGGCCGGTATGCGCGGCTTTGCCGTCGGGCCAGCGCGGGTATCGGAGATGCACTGCAACTTCCTCATCAACGAAGGCGGTGCGAGCGCCAGCCAGATCGAAGCCCTGGGCGAGGCTGTGCGCGCCAAGGTCAAGAGCACCTCCGGCATCGATCTCGAGTGGGAGATCAAGCGTATCGGCCTCAAGGCGGGAGGCACGCCATGAATGCGAAGCGGCGCATTCCTTCCGAAACGACCGTCGCCGTGCTGATGGGCGGATGGTCGGCCGAACGGCAAGTCAGCCTGTCGTCGGGCGAGGCCTGTGCAGGCGCGCTCCGCCGTGCCGGCTTCAATGTGGTCCCCATCGACGTAACGCGCGAACGCATCGTGTCCATCCTTCAGGACTTGCGGCCTGACGTGGCCTTCAACGCCCTGCATGGCAAGTGGGGCGAGGATGGCTGCTGCGCCGCCGTGCTTGAGACATTGCAGATTCCCTATTCGCATTCCGGAGTGCTCGCCTCGTCGCTTGCGATGCACAAGGAGAAATCCAAGGCCATCTTCCGCGAGGCCGGCGTGCCTGTGGCGGAGAGCAAGGTCGTGGAACTCGAGATCGTGGCGACGCAGCATCCCATGCCCTTGCCCTATGTGGTGAAGCCGATCGCCGAAGGTTCGAGCGTGGGCGTCCACATCGTGAACAGTTCCTCCAACGGGCCGGCGGCAATCGTGCTGGAGCAGCGCGATCTGTTTGGTACCCATGCCATGGTCGAGCGCTTCGTTCCCGGCAAGGAACTGACCTGCGCGGTGCTTGGTGACGTGGCCCTGGGCGTCATCGACATCGTGTCGAAGAGTTCGACCTTTTACGACTATGTCGCGAAGTACGCGCCCGGAGGCTCGCAGCATATCCTGCCCGCCGAGATTCCGAATGACGTCTACCGCAAGTGCCAGCAATACGCAATCATGGCCCATCAGGCGCTTGGGTGTCGCGGCGTGTCGCGTGCCGATTTCCGCTACAATGATCAGCCTGGTGGCGAGGGCGAACTCATCCTGCTCGAAGTCAATACCCAGCCCGGCATGACGGGCACGTCGCTGGTGCCGGAACTTGCCGCCCATGCCGGCCACAGTTTCGAAGACCTGGTGACCTGGATGGTCAATGATGCCTCGGTGGACAGATGAGGCACGGATACGAGACGAGAACGAACGGATGGCAGTGGCTGGAGCGGGGCAAGAGCCTGCGGGTTCGATTCCTGGCCCGAACCCTGTCTCTGCTTCTGATGGCCCTTGTCATCGGAGCGGGCCTCGTGAAGGGCGGCTATCTCGATTACGAGGACAGCCCCTGGCTCAAGCTGCCGGGTCGGCTTGCGGGCCTGGCCGGCATGGCCGCCGACGATATCAAGATCCATGGCCTGACCCATCATGAGCCAGATACCTTGCTCTCCGCCATCGCGGTTTCTCCAGGCGGATCGCTGATCGGCTTCGATGCCGTGCAGGCGAGAAAGAAGCTCGAAGGACTCGACTGGGTGGCTGCTGCCAAGGTGCAGCGGCTCTTTCCCAACCAGCTCGAGATCTCGGTGGTGGAGCGCGTACCCTTCGCCGTCTGGCAGCGCGGCAACATGTATCATGTGATCGATCACTCTGGTGGCGTGATGACCGGTCTGCCGGCATCACAGCTTCTCAAGCTTCCGCTGGTCTCGGGCGAAGGTGCCAATCTTGCGGCCGAAGAACTCATTAACCAACTTGAAGCCTATCCCGACTTAATGTTGCAGGTGAAGGCGGCATCGCGTGTGGGCAAGCGGCGGTGGAACCTTTACCTCGACAGCGGCGTGGCGGTGCTGCTGCCCGAGCGGGACTGGACGGTTGCCTTGGCTACCCTCGACAGTCTCGACCGGTCGCAGAAGCTGTTGTCGAAGGGGATCAGGTCGGTGGATCTGCGGCTTGCGGGCCAGGTGACGGTGGCGGTCGCCGAAATCGCCGCGGAAACGGACAAGGCGGCAAAGCCGAAAGCGGCAAGCCGCTGAAGCGCTGGGGTTTGTGGGGTTGCGTCAATGACGGTAGTACAGTTGCACGGCAAGTCGGGCACGCGCGGGGCGAATGCGCCCAAGGGCGGCATCATCGCCGCGCTCGATATCGGTTCAACAAAGATCAGTTGCCTCATTGCGGAGGCCGTTCCACCCAAGCACCGGAGCGCTGAAGGCGAAGCTCGCAACGGGATGCGGATCCTGGGTGTCGGACATCAGCTGTCGCGCGGGATCCGGTCGGGTTCCATCGTCAACGTGGACGAGGCGGAGCGCGCCATCCGGCTTGCCGTCGACGCCGCCGAGCGCATGGCGCAGCGCAACATCACCGAGGTCTTCATCAATGTCTCCGGCGGTCGTCCGCTGTCGCGGCTCCATTCGGGAGCAGAGAAGACACAGACAGGGCAGGTGAGTCCGCGTGATCTTGACCGCGTCTTGAACGCCGCCTTGGCCCAGGTCAATCCCGGTCGGCGCGCGATTCTTCATCTGGCGCCGGTGCAGTATCATCTCGACGACGCGCGGGGCATCCAGTCGCCGGTCGGCATGTATGGCGAAACGCTCGCTCTGGAACTCAACGTCGTGACCGTCGAGAAGGCACATCTCAAGAACCTGACGCTTGCCATCGAGAGCGCCCATCTCGGGGCTGCCGGCTTCGTCGTGTCGTCCTATGCGGCGGCAAAGTCCGTCCTGGCGGACGACGAGATGACCCTGGGCGCCGCGCTTGTCGAAATGGGTGGCGCCACGACTGGCTTCGCGATCTTCCACGATGGTCATCTGGTGACCTCCGACATCATCCCGATCGGCGGCATGCACATCACCAACGACATTGCACGCGGGCTTTCCACCACCATTGCTCATGCCGAGCGCATGAAGACTCTGTGGGGATCTGCCCTGGCTTCGCAGGTCGACGAGCGCGAGATGATTGCTGTGCCACTGCTCGGCGAACGCGGGGTGGACACGGTGCAGAAGGTGCCGAAGTCCATGCTCACCGGCATCATCCGGCCGCGGCTCGAGGAAATCTTCGAGCTGCTGCGCGACAAGATCGAGGCCTCGGGCGTCGCTCATCTGGCTGGCCGCAGGGCGGTCCTCACCGGGGGCGCAAGCCAGCTTACCGGAATGCGCGACATCGCGGCCCAGTGGCTGGACAGGCAGGTCCGCATGGGCGTGCCCGGCCATATCCAGGGCATGCCGGAGTCGGCCCATTCGCCGGGCTTTGCGGTCTGCGCCGGACTCCTGCATCACGCCCTCAGGCCGGATATCCACTATGCCTTGCCCAAGGCCAAGGCCGAGGAGATCGAAAATGCCCAGCAGGGCTATGTACGGCGCATGGGCCGCTGGATCGCCGAAAGCTTCTGAAAACGCGTGACATTGCGGCGGGCCTGAAACCGGGCACGCAGGATGCGGCGGCAACCTCCGGGATGCCGCCGTTTCCGTCAGGTCAGCCGGTGCTTGGTAAACCGTCGGCTACCCCGCCGCACCGGAATGATTCAATCTGATTCGCATTTTTAGGCATTTGGTTAGCGTGCGTTAACCATTTGTTATGGATTGGGTAAGAAATATGGTGCGCGGCAAATCATTTTCCGGGCGCCAATCATGACAATCAAGCTGACCGTTCCTGACCTTCAAGATCTGAAACCACGCATCACCGTGTTCGGGGTGGGTGGTGCCGGCGGCAATGCCGTCAACAACATGATCGAAAGCCGTCTGGAAGGGGTGGAGTTCGTGGTCGCGAACACCGATGCCCAGGCGCTCATGCAGAACGCCGCCCAGCGCCGCGTGCAGATGGGCACCGCCCTCACGCAGGGACTCGGCGCCGGCTCGCAGCCGCAGATTGGCGCTGCTGCAGCGGAAGAGGCGCTTCCCGAGATCCTCGATCACCTGGCCGGATCGCACATGGCCTTCATAACCGCCGGCATGGGCGGCGGAACCGGTACCGGCGCCGCACCGGTCATTGCCCGCGCCGCCAAGGAGCAGGGCATCCTGACCGTCGGCGTCGTGACCAAGCCGTTCCATTTCGAGGGCATCCGCCGCCAGCAGACGGCCGAGCGCGGCATCGAACTCCTGGCCAAGCATGTCGATACGCTGATCGTCATTCCGAACCAGAACCTCTTCCGCGTCGCCAATGAAAAGACCACCTTCGCCGCGGCCTTCGCCATGGCCGACCAGGTGCTTTATTCGGGCGTTGCCTCGATCACCGAACTGATGACCAAGGATGGCCTGATCAACCTCGACTTCGCCGACGTGCGGGCCATCATGAGCGAGATGGGCCGCGCCATGATGGGCACGGGCGAGGCGACAGGCGAGAAGCGCGCCATCGAAGCGGCGGAAGCCGCCATCTCCAATCCGCTGCTCGACGATGTCTCGATGCGCGGAGCCCGTGGCCTGCTGATCTCGATCACCGGCGGTCCCGACCTTACCCTCTACGAGGTCGACGAGGCCGCAACCCGTATCCGTGAGGAAGTGGATCCCGAGGCCAACATCATCCTTGGCGCCACTTTCGATGAATCGCTGGAAGGCACCATGCGGGTCTCGGTGGTCGCCACCGGATTGGCATCCGAGGCTGGCCGCCAGTCCGAACCCGCCTCCGAAGACAAAGCGGAGCCCGAAGAGACAGGCCGTGCCGTCTTCGGATTCACCGGCAAGCAGCCCACGCCCGTCAAGAAGCATGCGCAGCCCGCGCCCATGGCGGCCCGCGCGACCGTCCAGCAGGGACAGCCTCCGCAGCATTCCCACGACCACTATGATGCCGAGGAAGAGGCTGACATGGTCCAGCAGGCGGTGGCGGAAGAGACACCGCGCCAACAGCCCCGGCCCGTGCGCATTCCGCCGATCAACGAATTCCCGCCGATTGCGCAGCAGCAGATGGCGGCGCAGCAGCGCAGCATCGAGAATATTGCCGATCATGCCGGCCGCAAGAAGAAGGGCCTATTCGAGCGTCTCGCCAGTGTCGGCCTTGGCCGCAAGGACGAGCCTGCGCCGGTCGCGCAACGCGAGCCGACCATGGCTTCCCAGCCGCGACCGCAGCAGGTCGCGCCCATC
>JBGSNJ010000148.1:0-9322 GCA_041739715.1 Aestuariivirga sp. | reverse complement strand
GCCCCGTTGAGTGTGATCTGCCCGGTCGCTCGCGCAATGCCGCCCAAAGCCTCCAGCAATTGCGACTGCCCGTTGCCCGCGACCCCGGCAATGCCCAGAATCTCGCCAGCCCTGATGTCGAAACTGACGCCTTTCAGCCGTTCGACCCCATGCTCATCCCGCACCCTCAGGTCCGTGACCGAAAGCACCGTTTTCCCCGGCGTCGCAGGCCGCTTTTCGACTTCCAGCAGCACCTTGCGCCCCACCATCAACTCGGCAAGTGCTGCGGGGTCCGTCTCGGCGGTCTTGACCGTGCCGACCATCGTGCCGCGCCGCATCACGCTGACATTGTCGGTCGTCTCCATGATCTCGCGCAACTTGTGGGTGATCAGGATGATCGTCTTGCCCTGATCGCGCAGACCTTTGAGGATGCGGAACAGATGGTCGGCCTCGTCCGGGGTCAGCACGCCGGTCGGCTCGTCCAGAATCAGGATATCGGCCTGCCGATACAGCGCCTTCAGAATCTCGACCCGTTGCTGGTGGCCCACCGACAGGTCTTCGACCAGCGCCTCGGGGTCCACGTCCAATTCATATTCGCGGCTGAGGTCCGCCAGAACCTTGCGCGCCTTGCCCAGCGACGTGGCCAGCATTGCGCCTTCCTCGGCCCCCAGAATGATATTCTCCAGCACCGTGAAATTCGGCACCAGCTTGAAATGCTGAAACACCATCCCGATGCCGGCGCGGATGGCGCTCTGGCTGTCGGGGATGGCGGTCTGCTGGCCGTTGATGAAAATCTGGCCCGCATCGGCCTTGTAGAACCCGTACAGGATCGACATCAACGTGGATTTCCCCGCGCCGTTCTCGCCGATGATGCCGTGGATCGTGCCCTTTGGGACCGCGATGTTGATGTCGCGGTTGGCCTGCACCGGGCCGAAGGCCTTGGATATGCCCTTCAGCTCGATGGCAAACGGGGCGGCAGTTGCCTGCCGCCCCCCCATGCCCTGTTGGGCTGTTGTCATCAGAACTGGGCCGCCGGGCAGGTGTTGTCGGTCATGTAGTCATGCACCACCAGCTCGCCCGACTTGATCTTGGCCGCAGCCGCATCGACCGCCGCGATCATTTCCGGGGTGACCAGCGAGGCGTTGTTCTCGTCCATCGCATAGCCCTCGCCGTCCGAGGCGAGGTTCAGCCCCTTCACGCCGGTCTCCAGATCGGCGCCGGCCTTCATCGCGTCATAGACCGCGACATCGACGCGCTTGAGCATCGAGGTCAGCACCGAGCCGGGGAACAGGTAGTTCTGGTTGCTGTCCACCCCGATCGACAGGATGCCCTGATCCTTGGCCGCCTGCAGAACGCCCATGCCCGTGCCGCCGGCGGCGGCAAAGATCACGTCCGCGCCCTGCGATTTCTGCGCCTGGGCAATCTCGGCGCCCTTGGTCGGGTTGTTCCAGGCCGAGGGATCGGTGCCGGTCATGTTCAGGATGACCTTGGCATCGGCCTTGGCGGCCATGACGCCCTGCGCATAGCCGCAGCCGAACTTGCGGATCAGCGGAATGTCCATGCCGCCGATGAAGCCCACGGTGCCGGTGGTCGATTTCATGCCGGCCATCATCCCGACAAGGTAGGACCCCTCATGCTCGGCGAAACCGATCGACAGCTTGCCCAGATCCTTGGCCGACTGCAGCACGCCGAGGCCGGTGGCGCCGGCGGCCGCATAGACCACGTCCGCGCCCTGAGCCATCTGGCCCTTGGTGATCTCGCCTCCCTTGACCGGATCGTTCCAGGCCGCACCGGTGTCGCCGGTCATGTTCTGGAAGATGGTCGCGTCGGCCTTGGCGGCCTTCACGCCCTGGGCATAACCGCAGCCGAACTTGCGGATCAGCGGAATGTCCATGCCGCCCACGAAGCCGACCTTGCCGGACTTGGAGGCCATGCCGGCCAGCATGCCGACGAGGTAGGAGCCCTCATGCTCCTTGAACACGATGGACTGGACGTTCGGCAGGTCCACCACCATGTCGACGATGGCGAACTTGAGGTCCGGATATTCCTTGGCCACCTTCTCGACGGCCGCGGCCTGGGCGAAGCCCGCCGCGATGATCGGCGAATAGCCCTGGTCGGCGAAGTTGCGGATGGCCTGCTCGCGCTGGGCCTCGTTGGCGATCTCGAACTCGCCATAGGCGATGCCGGTCTCGGCCTTGAACTTCTCGGAGCCGTTGTACATGCTCTCGTTGAAGGACTTGTCGAACTTGCCGCCGATGTCGAAGACAATGGCGGGCTTGTCGTCTGCCGCGAAAGCAGCGGTCGCCGACATGGCAACGGCGGCTACGGCGGCGAGCAGATTACGTCTTTTCATTGCAGTCTCCCTGATCGTTTCGGCTGGATATAACCACATCGCAATTCGGGTTGCGATTCCATTTTTTATCGTCGGGTCAAGGCCTGCGGGCAACCGGCGGCCTGCCGCTTGAAATGGCCGCTCCCCTTTCACATATGTCATCGGTCCAGCGGTGCCTCCAGGGGGCCGCGGGACACAGGAGCTGCTTATCGAAGGGCCACCGTCATGTCGCGCGTTTCCATGTTTTCTTCGCCATTCCTGCTCGGATTCGACGAGCTCGAGCGGATGCTCGACCGGGCGTCCAAGACCTCCGGCGAGGCCTACCCACCCTACAATATCGAACGCCTGCCCCGGGCCGAGGGCGAGGCCGAGCGGCTTCGCATCACACTTGCGGTTGCCGGTTTCAGCCGGGATGAGCTTGAGGTCACCGTTGAGGAGAACCAGCTCGTCATCAAGGGCCGGCAGCGCGAGGATCAGGACAGGTCATATCTTCACCGGGGCATCGCCGCCCGCCAGTTTGCCCGCACCTTCGTGCTGGCCGACGGCATGAACGTGACCGCCGCACGGCTGGAAAACGGCTTGCTGATCGTCAGCCTGGAACGGCCAGAACCGCGGCGGGTGGTGCGACGTATCGAGATTGGAGGCTAGGAACCATGAACACGCAGGATACCAAGAAGACCCTTTCGCTGTCCGAATCCGATCTGGCCAGGCTGGGCGGAGGCGCGCTGGCCTATATCCGCGAGATCAAGGGCAAGGACGCCAGGAAGATGCTCGGCGGCCAGGCAACGATCCCGGCCAATGCCAGGCTCTTCTGCCTGTTCCACGCCGACGGGACACCGGTCTCGATCTCGCCCAGCCGCGAGGCGGCGGTGGGCAGCGCCTTCGAGCATGAGCTCATGCCGATGAGCGTGCACTGACGTGGCAAGGAGGCTAGGCCGCGGTGGCGCTTGACGCCGTCGCGGCCGGCTCCGTGAGGATGGCATAGAGGCTTTCGGCCGATTCCGTGCCGCGCAGCTTCTGGACCATGACGGGATCGCGCAACAGGCGCGAAATCTTCGCCAGTGCCTTGAGGTGATCTGCGCCGGCATGATCCGGCGCCAGCAGGACGAAGACGAGATCGACGGGCTGCCCATCGACAGACTCGAAGTCGATCGGCGTGGCGAGGCGCGCAAACAGGCCGTAAACGCGATTGAGCGTGGGCACCTTGCCGTGCGGGATGGCGATTCCCTGTCCGATTCCGGTGGAGCCGAGCTTCTCGCGCGTCAGCAGGGTCTCGAAGATCACGCGATGATCGATCGCAACGCGCGACGCCATGGCCTGGGCCAGTTCGAGCAGCAGCTGCTTCTTGCCCTGCGCCTTCACATTGGCCAGTACCGATTGGTCGTCGATGATCTCATCCAGACTCATGGTGCCACTCCCCGCCCTTCGGCTGCCGGTGTTGGTCAAGCTGCCGGCTTGGGATCGACCCAGCCGATATTGCCGTCCTTGCGGCGGTAAACCACGTTCAGACGGCCGTGCCCGCCGTTGCGGAACAGCACGAAAGGCACGTTCGAGATATCGAGTTGCATCACCGCTTCCCCCACCGATAGCTCGGGCAGCCTGGCATCCGCCTCGGCGACGACGACGGGATTGAGCCCGGCCGCCTCGTCCTCCTCTTCCGGTGCCGGCGTGATGACATAGCTGGCCGCTTCCAGATGGCGCACCGGTTCGCGCCGCGACTTGTGATGATCCTTCAGCCGGCGCTTGTAGCGGCGCAACTGCTTCTCGATGTGATTGGCCGCGGCGTCGAAACTGGGATGGGCTTCGGCCGCATCGCCGGTGGCCTGCAGGGTCAGTCCCGTCGCCAGATGCAGGGTGCAGTCGGTATGAAAATTCCCGCGTTGCTTCTCGACGGTCACATGTCCGTGAACGGTGCCTTCGAAGTATTTGGACTTCAGCTGGAGGAGCTTTGCTTCCACGTGGTCCCTCAATGCGCTACCCACATCGAGGTTCTTTCCCGTGATCTTGATCTGCATGGTCGTGGCAAAATCCTCGTTTCGCCCCTGATCGAAAATGGGCGTCTTCGCTCCAAACGTCAACTGGCAAGCGGCATCTTGCGGTACCGCCTTCACATGCTTCGGATTTTCAGGTTTCCTTGCGGGACCGGAAGGCGGCGCGCCCGTTCCCTTGCGAAGCGGCGCGGAACCTAGTCGCCGCAACTGGCGAAGTCAACGCCCTCAGCGATGCTTCTCGCGCCACTCGCGGCGGCGCTGGACGGAAGATCGAATCCCCAGGGATTCCCGATATTTGGCGATGGTTCTGCGGGCGATCTCAATGCCTTCCTGCTTGAGCTTCCCGACCAGATCGTCGTCGGACAGGACAGCCTCGCCCTCGGCTGCAACCAGTTCGCGAATACGATGGCGAACCGCTTCGGCGGAATGCGCCTCATCGCCGGATTCGGTGGCGGCGATGGCGCGCGTGAAGAAGAACTTCATCTCGAAGATGCCACGCGGAGTCGCCATGTACTTGTTCGAGGTCACGCGGCTCACGGTCGATTCGTGCATCCCGATGGCATCGGCGACATTGCGCAGGTTGAGGGGCCGCAACTGCTGCACGCCATGGACAAGGAAGGCATCCTGCTGGCGCACGATCTCGCGTGCCACCTTCAGAATCGTGTTGGCCCGGTGGTCCAGGCTCTCGACAAGCCATTTGGCATGCGCCTGGTACTCGGACATCTTGGAGATGAAGAGCTTGTCTTCCTCGCGCGTCGACGATTTTGAGACTCTGGCCGCATAGCTGTTGTGCACCAGCACCTTCGGCAGTGTCTCGCTGTTGAGCTCCACGATCCATGAACCGTCCGGAGCGCCGCGCACGATGACATCGGCAATGATCGGCTGGACGGGATCCGAGCCGAACTGCCGTCCCGGCTTGGGTTCCAGCTTGTGGATCTCGTCGATCATCTCGGCAAGGTCGTCCCGGTCGACTTCGCAGATACTGCGCAGGGCGGCATAGTTGCGCTCGCCCAGAAGCTTCAGGTTGTCGAGGAGCTTCGCCATCGCCGGATCGTAGCGGTTGCGGTCGATGAGCTGAAGCATGAGGCACTCGCGCATGTCGCGCGCGAAAACTCCAGGCGGATCGAACTGCTGCATGACGGCAAGGACGCGATCGACATGCGCCACGCTGGTGCCGAGCATGTCGGCAATGCCTGCCGTGTCGCCGGTGAGGTAGCCCGCCTCATTGACCATTCCGATGATGTGCTGACCGATCAGCAGGTCGGCCGGATCGGAGATGGCCAGTGAAAGTTGCTGGCTCAGATGCTCGACCAGCGTCTCCTCGCGCGAGATGGTCGAGGCGAACTCCATGTCGTCGCCGTCGAAGCCGGCTCCGCCGCCGGACCGGACCGAGGACCAGTTCGAATCCTGTGGGCCAAGCCCGCCCGGACCTGTGATGACCGGCTCGCCGGCGCCGCCCGACCTGCCGTCGGCCTCGCCGTCGTAACCGGCATATCCGTCCTCGGGCGGCGGATCGGCCGAGACTTCCGGAACGGTGTCGGCCTGATGCGACGCCGGCGCCTCGCGTACCTCCGAGCCGTCATCCAGCTCGAGAAGCGGATTGCGTTCAAGTTCGCTTTCGAGAAAGGCCTGGAGATCGATGTTCGACATGGGCAGCATCTTGATGGCCTGCTGCATGGCCGGAGTCATGACCAGGGATTGACCCTGGCGCATTTCCATCCTGGGGCCTATCGCCATGGCACGACGTCCCCCTGCCGTTACATGCTGAAGTCGGCGCCCAGGTAATGACGCCTGACGTCCGGGTTGCGGACGATCTCGTCGGGTGTGCCGACGGTCAAGACCTGGCCCTCATGGATGATGAGGGCCGTATCGATGAGTTCAAGGGTTTCGCGGACGTTGTGATCCGTAACAAGCACCCCGATTCCCCGAGCGGTGAGCTGTCGCACCAGCTTGCGAATATCACTGATCGCAATCGGGTCAATTCCGGCGAAGGGCTCGTCGAGGAGCATGAACTGGGGGCTGGCGGCAAGGGCGCGGGCGATCTCCACGCGGCGACGTTCTCCGCCAGAGAGCGCAACAGCCGGAGAATTCCGGAGATGGGTAATTGAGAACTCATCAAGCAACTCACGCAACATACTGTCACGCCGGGATCTGGAACTTTCCGTCAGTTCGAGAACGGCGCGAATGTTTTCCTCGACCGTGAGCCCGCGGAAGATCGAGCTCTCCTGCGGCAGATATCCGATGCCCAGCCTTGCCCTCCGATACATGGGCAGGTGGGTGATATCGGCCCCATCGAGTCGGATGGATCCGCTGTCGGCGGCGATCAGGCCCGTGATCATGTAGAACACGGTCGTCTTGCCGGCGCCATTGGGTCCAAGCAATCCCACGGCCTCACCGCGCCTGAGTGACAGGGATACGTTGCGGACCACCGGCCGGCGCTTGTAGGTCTTGCTCAGACCCTCAACCACCAGGCCTTCGTTTCCGTCGTGGAACTCGGGAACCTTCTTCCGAGTCCGCGCCGGCTTCCGCGCCACCTTCACATTGTCATCACGCGCCAAGAGACATTCCACCCAATAGCTTTAATTTTGCCTTAAACATCATTTCGGAAGGAAGCTGCCCTTGACGCGGCCACCCTTCATTTCCATCCGGTTGTTCTTGAGGTCGGCGCGCAGTTCGGGACCGGTCAGGATGGTCGAGCCTTGCACCAGCTTCACGTTGCCGCCTACCACCAGCTTGTCGCTCTGCACGTCGATCTTGGCCCAATCGCCGGTGATGGTCTCCTTCGCGGTGACGATCACCACATTGCCGGTCGCATCGATGTTGGTGGCATCCGTCTTGGTGGTGCCATCCGCCTGCTTCACGTCGGCGTAGTGAACCACGAGTTCCGCGCTCTTGAGCGTCACCTTGCCGCGCTTGGCATTCACGTTGCCCTTGAAGATCGCCTTCTTCTCGGCGTCCACCACTTCCATCTGATCCGCTTCGATATCGGTTGCTTGCGGACCCGAGCTGATGCTCTCCTGCGCCAGGGCCCCCGAACCGAAAGCGGCCAGGGCCAGGGCGCCCGCCACTAAAATCCGCCGCAGAGTCATGGGGTCTGGTCTCCCTTTCCGGTTTCCGCGCCGAAGCGCGCTTTCACGCCATTCAAGAACAGAATCTTCGTTCCGTCATCGGTTATTTGCATGCCGTTGGCGGCAATCGTGCCGCCCCCCACCATATCGACCGTGACCGGCACGTCCGACGTCATCGCCTTGGTCTCGATCTGCACGTAAGCCTTTTCCATGCGGGCGGTGAAGGTGGTCGCCTCGCTGATCACGACCTGGCCCTCGAGATTCACGTCCTTGGCCTTGTCGTCATAGACGCCCGATGCGGAGGTTACATTGTAGACCTTGCCGCCGGGCTTCCGGAAAACCGCCTCGATGTCCTCGAGATACACGATGTTTGGCTTCACCGCATCCTGACGGCCGCGCTTGGCCGTCACTTCATAGGGCTGGTTCTGCCGGTCCAGCCCGGTGACGGTAGAGGTCTGGGCCGATATCGAGTCGGGATTCTCGATCACCGGCACATTGAGCTTTTCCTTGGGCATGAGAGCCGAAAAAAGCCCGGCCTGGAATAGAAAGAGCAGAAATGCCCCGACGCCGATGGCGCCTGCCAGATAGCTCAGAAGGCGCGCCGTCGAAGCAAAGCGCACGGCCCGTGCCGCACGGCCGTTGTCGGTTCTGCCACTTGTTTCAGTGGGCGAAGACATCTTCCTCGGTCCACCCGGCAAGATCGAGATCGGCGCGCACCGGCACAAAGCCGAAGCAGGCGCTGGCAAGTCCGGTACGGCCCTCGCGGGCCAGCATCTGATCCAGCCGCGCCTTGACTTCATGCAGATAGATCACGTCCTGCGCCGCATACTGCTTCTGGGCGTCGCTCAGCACATGGGCGCCCCAGTCGGAGCTCTGCTGCTGCTTGTTCAGGTCAATGCCGAGAAGTTCCTTGATCAGGTCCTTCAGTCCATGGCGGTCGGTATAGGTCCGGGTCAACTTGGATGCGATCTTGGTACAGTAAACCGGGGCCGTCGCCACGCCGAGATGGTGCTTCAGCGCGGCAACATCAAACCGTGCGTAATGGAAGATCTTGGTGACGTTCGGATTGGTCAGCAGCGCCTTGAGATGCGGCGCATCGTAGGCAGACCTGTCAAGCTGCACCAGGTGGGCATTGCCGTCTCCCGACGACAGCTGCACGAGACAGAGCTTGTCGCGGCGGGGATTGAGTCCGAGCGTCTCGGTGTCGATCGCGACCGAGGACCCGAAATCCAGTCCGGCGGGCAGGTCGCCCTTGTAAAGCTTTATGGCCATCGGGGATCCTGACGCTGCGACTGTCGAAAGATGGTGCCCAGAAGAGGACTCGAACCTCCACGCCTTTCAGCGCTAGTACCTGAAACTAGTGCGTCTACCAATTCCGCCATCTGGGCTTCGGGGGGTCTCTTAGTGTGGGTTGCGGGGCCTGTCAACCAAACCGCTTGAGCCGCCCGCCGCGGCTTCGCGTCCTGACGACGCGGGCGGCGACATCGGCTTTGCATCGGCGCAGCGCGGGCGCTAAGAACCCGCTCAACTGAATCACTGGATGCCATGCTCGTGAACCAGCAGAACGCGGAAAAGCTCATCACCATCATCGGCGGCTCCGGCTTTCTTGGCCGCCACATCGTCAGGGCGCTGGCCAAGCGGGGCTATCGCATCCGGGCAGCCTGCCGCCGGCCCGATCTGGCCGGCCATCTCCAACCCCTCAGCGTGCCGGGCCAGGTTATGCCGGTGCAGGCCAATGTCCGCTACCCGGCATCGCTGGCGGCGGCCTGCGACGGGGCTTATGCGGTGATCAACCTGACCGGCGTGCTCTATTCCGCCGGAGCCCAGAGCTTCGATGCCATCCATGCCTTCGGCGCGGAGGCCTCCGCAAAGGCCGCCAGGGCGGCGCGGGCGCGTGTCTTCATCCAGATGTCGGCCATCGGCGCCGATCCCGGCAGTTCGGCCGCCTATGC
>JBGSNJ010000140.1:0-20100 GCA_041739715.1 Aestuariivirga sp. | reverse complement strand
CGGCGAAGGTCGGAGGCGGAATAATCGGCGCGAAGACGGACAGCTGCTGGCATGGCGCGAATCTCCTTCGCACCTCAGGAATCACACATACCCCCGAATTGGAACCCCTTATGAGTCAGCCCGCCCAGCCGTTGGTATAAGGACACGATAGCAACACTGGCC
Organism: Aestuariivirga sp.; assembly: GCA_041739715.1. GTDB lineage: Bacteria > Pseudomonadota > Alphaproteobacteria > Rhizobiales > Aestuariivirgaceae > Aestuariivirga. The sequence goes on along the minus strand of JBGSNJ010000140.1, from coordinate 19,938 downwards.
CTCGACCTCGTGTGAGGCCGGGGGCTGACCACCGTCAGAGCAAACGCATGACATGTTGTCGAATTCTTTCCCGATCTTCTCGGGACACATGGCGCCGGGAGAAGGCATCCAGCTCGGCTAGGATGTCGGCGACCTCTGCTTGCTTGTAGTTCCACCGCCCCTGTTGCACCCCCACTAGGAGTGTTGACCAACTCTCAACGAGCGCGGCGGATGCCCAATCCGGATCGTCTCGGCCCGTAGCTCCAGCGGACACCGCCGCGTGTCGTTTCTCAACCGCTCCTTTGAGGACATCGGAGATGTACTTGAGTTGATCGGGGAAGGAGTAATCAGGCGTTGAAATTGCCTGCCACAAAAACTCCTCCTTCAACCATGCGGCGGCTGCCAGGTTGGCGGCCTTCGGCTTGTTCTGGATTGCAGCAATGGTTTCTGCGATTTCGCCTTGAAGCTGTAGGAGTACGCCGTGGGCATCCAAAGGGGCCGACGCCGCGTTGTTGGGGTTGACCCCCGTTGGACGCTCCTTCTTCATGTCGTCCCCGAAAATCCAGCGACGGAAAACGACTAGCAGGAGCAGAAAGACTCCTATCCCGATGATCCACCGCACCTTCGCCTCCAACAACTTGATGCAGATTGCACAATTGGCCAAGGGCACAGCTTCCGCAAGGGCCGGATTTTTTTGGTGCAGCAATCTGAAACAGGCATCGACTAGTTCGGAGGGCGATTATACCCCCCACTGGGTCCGCCCCTGCACCACCCCAGTCCCGGCCCGGTTCCATCCCATTGTCACACGCCCGTCTCGACCCGCGTCCCACACCCGGTCAACGCGCCAAATGGCTCCGGCTGCGTCCCAAGAGCGTCCCACGAGGAAACTCTCGGTTAATCGTCTGAGGCCTAAGATGTTGATGTTGCTTGGTGAGCCCGGATGGGATCGAACCATCGACCCTCTGATTAAAAGTCAGATGCTCTTCCACTGAGCTACGGGCCCACATCGGGAGTCGCTGTTTGCGAACGCGGCGGACCATAGGGGCGGGGCCGGAGCGGGTCAATACCGGATCGGGCGGTGGAAACGCGGCATTAAGGCCGCTGCCACAATATCGCCTTCTGGCGCGAAGAATGCTCCAGTGACGCGACATTCCCAATTGGCACAGAATCGATGACCGAAATCGCAGTGATTGTCCTCGCCGCCGGCATGGGGACCAGAATGAAGTCGCGGCTGCCCAAGGTCCTGCATCGGGCTGGCGGCCGCAGCCTGCTCAGTCACGTTCTGCATGCCGCACGAACCTTGGGTCCGGCGCAGGTGGTGACCGTGATCGGTCCCGACATGGAGCCCGTGGCCAGAGAGGCCCGCAGCGTCTTTCCGGACGCCGCGGCAGCCGTCCAGGCTGACCGGCTTGGGACGGGGCATGCCGTAGCGACGGCCCGCCCCGCGCTGGAAGGGTTCAGCGGGACGGTCCTGATTCTCTATGGCGACGTACCACTGATCACGCCCGGCGCGCTGAAGGGCCTGGTTGAACGGGTTTCCCAGCGGTTTCCGCTTGCCGTGCTGGGCTTCGAGGCGCGCGATCCGACCGGATACGGACGCCTCAAGACCGGACCGGGCGGCGAAGTCCTGGCAATCCGGGAAGAGCTTGATGCAACGCCGGAGGAAAGGGCGATAACCCTCTGTAACTCTGGTATAATTGCGGTGGATTCGCAGCTGCTTTGGGAGCTTTTGCCACAGATCGGAAACGCCAACAGAAAGGGCGAGTTCTACCTGACCGACATGGTGGAGCTTGCAAGCAAGTCTGGTCGGATCTGTGGCCTGTCAGTCTGCTCGGAGAGCGAGGTGGCAGGCGTCAACGACCGGGTGCAGCTGGCGGAGATCGAACAGACCTTCCAGCGCCGCTTCCGACAACAGCATTTGCTGGGCGGAGCCACACTGGTCGCACCTGACACGGTTTATTTCTCGGCGGACACGGTGATCGGCCAGGACGTGATCATCGAACCGCATGTGATCTTCGGACCGGGGGTCACGGTAGACGATGGCGCCGAGATCCTGGGGTTCAGCCACATCGAGGGCGCCCGCATTGCACGCGACGCCCGCATCGGCCCTTATGCCCGGCTTCGCCCGGGTGCCGAGATCGGAGAGGGTGCCCATGTGGGGAACTTCGTCGAGGTGAAAAAGTCAAAGATCGGCAAGGGTGCAAAGGCCAATCACCTGAGCTATATCGGCGACGCCCGGATCGGCGCCGGCAGCAATATCGGGGCTGGCACGATTACCTGCAACTACGACGGTTTCGACAAGCACCTGACCGAAATCGGAGTGGATGTTTTCGTCGGGTCGAACACCGCCCTGGTGGCACCGGTCAGCGTGGGCGACGGTGCGACGATCGCGGCGGGCAGCGTCATCGCCCGCAACGTGCCTGGCGGTGCGCTGGCAATGACCCGACCCGAACTCGATGTTCGGGAAGGCTGGGCGACGCGCTACAGGGACATGAAGCGGGCCAAGAAGGCGGCCAAGGGGAAGTGACAGCATGTGTGGCATCGTCGGCATACTCGGCAAGGAACCTGTCGCTCTTCATATCGTGGAGGCGCTGAAGCGGCTCGAGTACCGCGGCTACGACTCGGCGGGTGTGGCGACGCTAGAGTCCGGCAAGATCGGGCGCCGCCGTGCCCCAGGCAAGCTCCGCAATCTCGAGGCGCGGCTGACGGCCGAGCCGCTGCTCGGCACTGAAGGCATCGGGCATACCCGCTGGGCCACCCACGGCGCCGCGACCGAAACCAATGCCCATCCTCACATGGCAGGCGATGTCGTCATCGTGCACAACGGCATCATCGAGAACTTTCGTCCGCTCAAGGATGAACTCATTGCGGACGGGCATGTCTTTGCAACCCAGACCGACACAGAGGTGGTGGCTCACCTGATCGCGCGCGAGCGCCAGAGGGGAAAGACGCCACGAGAAGCCGTTAAGGCCGTCCTGTCGCGGCTCGAGGGCGCCTTCGCTCTCGCCATCCTGTTCAAGGGCGAGAGCAATCTCCTGATCGGCGCCCGCAAAGGCAGCCCGCTCGCCATAGGCCACGGCAACGGAGAGATGTTCCTTGGCTCGGATGCCATCGCACTGGCCCCATTCACCAACAAGGTCACCTACTTGGAAGATGGCGACTGGGCTGTACTCACGCGCAGTTCGGTCGAGATCTTCGACAGTCAGAACCGCCCCGTGAAGCGCGCCATGAGTTTCTCCCAGGCTTCGGCCATGCTGGTGGACAAGGGCAACCACCGCCACTACATGGCAAAGGAAATCGCGGAACAGCCGGAAGTCATCGGCCACACTCTTGCTGAGTACGTGGATTTCGCAGAACGGGCGATCCGCTTGCCCGAGAACCTGCCGTTCGATTTTACCACCCTCGACCGCATCACCATCACGGCCTGCGGTACGGCGTCATATGCGGGACTGGCCGCCAAGTACTGGTTCGAAAAGATCGCGCGCCTTCCGACGGAGGTCGATATCGCCTCCGAATTCCGCTACCGGGAGGCCCCGCTCCCGAAGAAAGGCCTGGCGATCGTCGTCTCCCAGTCCGGCGAGACGGCCGACACGCTGGCAGCACTCCGCTATTGCAAGAGCCAGGGACAGCATACGCTGGCTATCGTCAATGTACCGGAATCCACCATTGCGCGCGAAAGCGAGCTGGTCTTCCGGACATATGCCGGTCCCGAAATCGGCGTTGCATCGACAAAGGCCTTCACCTGCCAGCTCACCGCGTTAGCCTGCCTGGCCATATTGGCCGGCAAACTGCGCGGCACCATTACCCGCGATCAAGAGCGCGAGTTGGTTGGAGCACTCATCGAGGCACCGCGCCATATCTCAGAGATCCTGAAGGACGAGAAGCACATTGCTGCTGTGGCCAAGGAGATCGCCCAGGCCAGCGACGTGCTCTTCCTCGGCCGCGGCATCAACTATCCCATTGCCCTCGAGGGCGCGCTGAAACTCAAGGAAATCTCCTATATCCACGCCGAAGGCTATGCTGCCGGCGAACTGAAGCATGGCCCCATCGCTCTGATCGACGAGGCGGTGCCGGTCATCGTCATTGCGCCGCATGATGAACTCTTCGACAAGACCGTCTCCAACATGGAAGAGGTGGCAGCGCGCGGCGGCAGGATCGTGCTGATCACCGATGAGGAGGCTCTGGCCTCGGCGGGCAGGGGCGCCTTCCAGCAGATACGGGTACCGCGCGCCCATCCCTTCATCAGTCCGCTGCTCTATGCGGTGCCCGTGCAACTGCTCGCCTACCATGCTGCTGTCGTCCGGGGTACGGACGTGGACCAGCCGCGCAATCTGGCGAAGTCCGTGACGGTCGAATAGAAGCGCCGCCCGCGCGGCCTGCACGACTGCTCTGCCAGACAGCCTCTTGCCCCCTGTACAGGGAGCAAATAGCCTACGTGGATCAACACCATCAAGGGGCTCCAGATGCCGTCTGCACTTCTCTCAGAATATGAGACCCAGGGCTTTGCCTTCCAGCCGGGCCTCTTGTCGACGGAGGAGGCAGGGATCATCACGGGCGAACTGGAGCGGATCATCGCCCGCGATGGCGCGGATCCCCAGAGGATAATCATGGAGAAGGACGGCGTCACGCCCCGCACGGTCGTGAACCCGCATGTCCACAATGAGGTATTCGATCGGCTGGTCCGTCATCCTGCCCTCGTCAACGCGGTCGAGGAACTGCTCGGTGAAGAGGTTTACGTTTTCCAGTCCGGCGTGAACTGCAAGGCAGCCTTCAACGGTGACGTCTGGTTCTGGCATCAGGACTACCCAGCCTACTACCGGGACGATCACATCCCGCTGCCCCGGATGGTCAATGCGCTGATCTTTTTCGATGATGTCAGCAGCATGAACGGTCCGCTGATGATGGTCCCGGGGTCTCACCAGCTGACCGATGACATGCCTGAGAACACCGATCAGGGCACCTCCTATTCCTTCCGCTACACAAGTCCGGACGTCATCAAGGAACAGGTCCGCCTTCGCGGCGTGGTGGCGCCCACCGGTCCGGCGGGCTCGGTCATCTTCATGAACGTGAATGTGCTGCACGGGTCGGCCGGCAATCTCTCGCCATGGTCGCGGCGCATGATGACGCTCACCTACAATGCCATGTCGAACAAGGCGACGAGCCCGTCGATCCGGCCGCGGCACATCGTCTATGAGGACCGAGACCTTCCGCCGATCAAGGCCATGAAGCGTGATTGCCTGACGTCTCTGGCCGGAGTCACCGCGTGAGCCATCGTGATGCGCGTCCGGTCTGGGGCGAGATCGACCTTGCCGCCATAACCCACAACGTCAGCCTGTTGCGGGAGCGTGCCGGCCGGCCGGTCAGGATCCTGGCGCCGGTCAAGGCCAATGCCTATGGCCACGGCATGGCAGCCGTCAGCCTGCACCTGCAGAAACTGGGAGTCGAAGGCCTTGCGACGGCGAATTTCGACGACGCCATTGCGGCACGCCGGGCAGGCGTCACCATTCCCATTCTCCTCTACGGTGCGCAGTTGCCATCGGGGCATGCTGACGTGTTGGACCATGGCCTCACGCCCAGCGTCTATGATCGGGAGTCGCTTCAGGTTCTTGCCCAACTCGGATCTCGTCGGGCGAATCCGGTTCCGGTGCATATCAAGGTTGACGCCGGTCTCGGACGTCTGGGAGTGCGGCTGGACGAAGCTGCCGCCTTTGCGCACGAGGTTCTGCAGCAGCCCGGATTGTTGCTTGAGGGCATCTACACGCACATTCCTTTCTCGGACGACCAGACAGGCGCCTGGTCACAGCGGCGACTCGCCGCCTTCACAAGTCTGGTACGCGAAATCCAGACCAGCCATGGCATTGTCATTCCTTATGCCCAGGGTGCCGCGAGTTCGGTGATGAGCCAGAACTTTCCCGACGAACTCAATACGATCGCGCCTGGGCATCTTGTCTTCGGCCTCAGCCCCATCTCCGGGCTTCGGGCAGAGAGCTTGGGCTTTCGCAAGGCGTTGCGCGCCCTCAAGGCAAATCTCATCCACATCGGGCACCGGCGCAGGGGCGATGATCTGATCGGGTCGCCGACCGGCGGCCTAGCGTCCGATGCGACGACGGGCGTGGTTCTGTTCGGCATGGACAATGGATTCCGCCCGGCCGCCCCAGGGCAGACGGCAATGATGCTCTGCCATGGCCAGCGGTGTCCGGTTCTGAGCGTGTCAGCCGAATACGCAGTCATCGATGTTTCGCACCTTGAGCATCCGCGCGTGGGTGACGAGGTGACCATCATCGGCACGGATGGAAAGGATGCCATTGCGGTCGAGGATGTTGCCCTCTGGCAAGGTGCGCCTAGCGCGGCCTACTGGCAGGTAGCACTCCGCAACGTTCCCTTCGCGGCCGTCTAGTCATCCAACCCGCGGCTGCCGGAGCAGCAGGAAGAAGGCGAGCACGCCGGCAAGAATGACGGCCGCGATGACATAGCCTGCACTGGGTGTGACGATCGGGGACGTCGGCTGCATGAACCAGCCGAAGACCTGGGCGAAGAATACTGTGCCGATCAGCATGGCGATACTCTGCAGGCTGGCAATGCCGCCTTGCAGTTCTCCTTGCGCGTCTGGCGGAGCTGATTTCGACATCATCGCCGTCAGGGCCGGATGGACAAAGCCCTCGGGCGCATGGATGACCAGCAGCACCATGACGGCGAGAAGCCCCGGCGCCCAGGCATAGCCTGCCGCTGCGATGACGGACACCGCGAGACCAAAAATGACAGTGTTCTTCTCGCCCAGCCACTTGACGGTCGGACCCGTGAGCGTGCCCTGAATGATGGCTGTGATCAGTCCAAAGGCGGCCAGCGTCAGGCCGATCATTGCCTCACTCCAGCCGAAGCGGGCAATGCCCCAGAAGGCCCAGATGGCCGGGTAGACGGACGTTGCGAGGAAATAGGCAAACATCACGGCTGCCAGCGGCACCACGCCGCGGTAGCTGGCGAAGACCTTCAGCGCACCGACAGGATTTGATCGACGCAGCGAGAAAGGCCTCCTCTGGTCAGGCGGCAGTGTCTCCGGCAGCACGAAATAGCCGAAGACGAAATTCATGCCGGTCAGCGCCGCTGCCACGAAGAACGGCACCCGTGGGCCGAACTCGCCGAGCAAGCCGCCGATGGCCGGGCCGATGACGAAGCCGAGACCGAAGGCCGCGCCCATCAGTCCAAAGACCCTGGCCCGGTCCTCCGGCTTGGTGATGTCAGCCAGATAGGCATTGGCGATGGTGTAGGACGCACCGCAGATACCGGCCGCGACGCGCCCGACGAAGAGCAGGAACAGGGTCGGCGCCAGTGCGGTGAAAAGGAAGTCGACGGCCAGGCCGAAGACCGACAGCAGCAGCAGAGGTCTCCGGCCATAGGCATCCGACGGATTGCCGACGGCCGGACCGAAGAGAAACTGCATGCCGCCATAGGCAAAATACATCCATCCCGCGATCAGCGATGCCCCGGCGAGGTCAGTGCCGCCCACCTCCTCGATGAGCCGCGGCAGGACCGGCATCACGAGGCCAAAGCCGATCATGTCCATCATCACGGTGATGAAGACAAAGGTCACGGCATGGCGTCCTGGTGGCCTTGCGGTCATTGCTGTCCTGATCTGTCAGTTGCGGTTGACGCGCTAATGACTGATGCGGCGGCGGGGTCGGTAGCTCTTCCGCTTGGGGTCGAAGCCTTCGAAGTACTCCCGGACCTGAGGATGACGTATGGGCTCCCCGGTGCCGTCGATCAGAAGGTTCTGTTCCGAGACGTAGGCCACGTACTCCGTGTCGTCATTCTCCGCCAACAGATGGTAGAAAGGCTGGTCCTTGCGCGGGCGGATTTCCTCCGGAATGGACAGCCACCAGTCCTCCGTGTTGTTGAACACGGGGTCGACATCGAAGATCACGCCCCGAAAGGGGAACAGCCGGTGCTTGACCACCTGGCCGATCGTGAATCGTGCTGCGGGAAGCGGCGTCATAACTATTGATTGCCAAGGACGCTGTGGGAAGGCAAGAGCCAGAGCAGACCAGTCAGAATCCGGCCTGAGGCGATGTCCGAAATCCTCAATCTTGCCACGCCCTTCTTCGGGCTGATCCTTCTGGGGGTTTTGGCCTCCCGCCTATGGAAACTGCCGGATGACGGGCTGGCGTGGCTCAACATCTTTCTGGTCTACTTCGCGCTTCCAGCCCTGATCTTCCTCGTTGTGGCAGCAGCGCCCTTCGAACAGCTGGTCAACTGGCCCTTCGTGTCCGCGGTCACGGCTGTCACCATGACAGCCTTCGTCGTGGTGACCGGGGCTTCAATGTGGCTGTTCAAGACCCCGCTGAAGATCGCGGCGTTGCAGGGAACGTCGGGAAGCTACGGAAATGTCGGATACATGGGGTTGCCGCTTTCGGTGGCCTTCTTTGGTCCCGAGGCTGCAGTGCCGGCAGCGCTGGTTTTCTGTTTCGACTGTACGGTCCAGTTCGTGCTTACCGCTTTCCTTGCGACCCTTGCCCATGAGCGGAACGAGGAAGCGCATTGGGGAGCCGTCGCCTGGCGCATCGTGAAACAGGTGGCGACCCATCCCTTCATCGTGGCAACCGCCCTGGGAGTTGCTGCCTCGGCACTGCAGTTCAGGGCACCTGGCGCCCTGGGAACGATCCTCGAAATGCTGATGCGGTCGGCAGGCCCGACGGCCCTCTTTGCCCTCGGTGTCACGGTCGGCATGCGGCGCTTCGCGGGCATCGGGCGCGAGTTACCGCTGGTTGCCGGCATGAAGGTCTTCGTGCAGCCGGCGCTTGCGCTGCTGGTCGTCGGCATGGTGCCGGGGATCGATCCGACCTGGCTCCATGTTGCGGTGATGATGGCGGCCCTCCCGACCGCATCCAATGCCTTCATTCTGGCCAGCCAGTACAAGGCCTATGTCGAAGGTTCGTCGACCGCGGTCATCGTGACGACGGCACTGTCGGCGATCACCATTCCGGCGATCATCTACTTCATCAAGACCGGCATCTTGCCCTGAGCGCGCATGACGCGCGGGACTGTTGACACCGGCGCGAGCCCCTGGGCCATGACGAAGCGGCGTAGCGGACCGAAGGCCGCAATCGCCGAGAGGCCCAGTGCACGCCCGCCTTCAAGCAGTACGTGTCCGGACAGCAGGGAGCGGTTCATGATGTCGATGACCTGCTGGCGGGGCTGCACGTCGCGACGGCGCAGCCTGTCATACTGCACCAGGATGGAGGCGTGACCGGGATCGTCTTCGAGAGCGATGAGTTCCGCCGCCTGTGCGGCGTCCCGGAGGGACATGTTGAGGCCCTGCGCGCCAATGGGCGGAACCACATGGGCTGACTCGCCGATCAGGAGGATGCGGTGTCTGGCGAAGTCCCGTGCCACAAGGCCGCGCATCGGGAAGGCCCGGCGTGGACCGATGTCGCCGATGCGCCCCAGTTCGCCATGGGTCTGCAGCTGGATCTCTCGCGCCAGCTGGCCATCCGGCATTGCCATGATTTCAGCAGCGCGCTGCGGGCGCTCCATCCAAACCAGGCTCGAGGCGTGGCCGGGCAGGGGCACCGTGGTGAAGGGGCCGGCACCTTTGTGATACTCGGTCGAGATGCCATCGTGAGGACCAGAGTGCAAAAAACTCGTCGCCACGGCGACCTGGTCATAGCTCCATCCATTCGTCTTGATGCCTGCCGCATCGCGCAAGACCGAATTCCGGCCATCGGCTGCCAGCACGACCTGGCTGGTGAGCACGCGGCCACCTGTCGTGACGATGGCGACTTGCGAAGATGAAGGATCGGCTCGCACGGCATCTTCGGTGATCATATCGACGCCAAGCTGAACCGCCCGTGCTTTCAGCTGGGGAATGAGCATGCTGAGGGGGAAGTTCCAGCCGAAGGCCTCTTCGCCGATTTCGTCCGGATCGAAGGTGATGGTCGGGGCGGAGATGGCCGCGCCGGTATCGTCGACAAGGCGCAGGCGCCGGAGGGGTTGGGTCCTTTCGCGAAGTTCGCCCGGCCAGAGGCCGAGATGCTCGAGAAGGCGGATAGAGGGGCGCATCAGGGCTACCGTCCGCGGATCGGCGGCGTCTGAACCTGCGGCCACGAGACCGGTCCTCCGCCCGTCCAGGGCGAGGAGGCAGGCTGCTGCAAGTCCAGCCGGTCCCGCGCCGGCAACAAGGCACTCGTATTCGCTCATGACAGGAAACTGGAGACTTCAAGGCGGTGATGCAAGCGTTGGCTTGTCGCGGGCAGATTGATCTTTGACCGCGGATCGGACGTAATGCGGCATTGGGGAGGAAAACATGGCGAAACACTACGAAGGCGGCTGTCTGTGCGGATCCATTCGCTTCATTGCGGAAGGCCCACCCCTGCGTCCCCACACCTGTTCCTGCAAGATGTGCCAACGCCATTCGGGCGCCCTGACCGCCAGCTGGGTCGAGTTTCCGCGTGACAAGGTTGCCTGGACCGGCCCGGGCGGCACGCCGAAAACCTGGAGATCCTCGGAATTCTCGAGCCGGGCCTTCTGTCCGGATTGTGGCAGCAGCCTCGGCGCCATCGATGACAAGCCTGTCATCGCCCTGCTGATTGGCACCTTCGACTCCAGCAATCGGAAGGACCTCAAGCCAGAGTACCACTCCTATCGTGGAGGCCGGCCCCGCTGGTGGCACATCGACGTCGACTAGCTACGTGCCGATCGGGGTCTTCAGCATGCTGTCCCGGCTCGCGAAGCCTGCATGAAAGGTTGCAAGTCGCGGCCGCCCGTCTTGCCAGCGGAGATCGGGGAGACGGTAGCCCACATAGGACAGTACCACGCCAACCGCGATCGACCCGGCACTGACCTCCGCAAGACTGGACCCCCACTTGCTCTCGAGTTCGTCACATGCCGCCACGATACGGGCCTTGAGGCGTGCAGACCACTCCGGCCAGTGAAATGCGGCGGGACGGGCAGCCGTCTCGTACCGCAGTCCGACCGCCGCGTCACCGATTCCCAGCCCCAGCGCCTGCAGGGTCAGGACGCGAAAGCGCTTGACGCCTTCGTCAGGGATGAGCGCTTTGTTGCCGGCCACATGGCAGAGGTACTCCATGATGACGCGGGAATCATAAACGGCATGGCCATGATCGGTTTCAAGAACAGGAACCTTGCCGATCGGAGAGAGGGCAACGAGGCGGGGATTCGGTGCGGTCGGCGTGACCGACTCCTTTTCGTGGATGACTTTATCGCCAAGTCCCACCTCATGGGCCGTGACAAAGCACATGCGCACGAAAGGTGACAGCATATCGCCATAGAGTCTCATCGCAGGTTCTCTCCAAAACAGCTTAGATCGAACCTAACGCAAACACCGCGCGGCCAGAAGCATCAATATTTGCGGAGAAGTCCTACCAGGCGGCCCTGCACGCGAATGCGGTCGGGACCGAAGATGCGGGTTTCATAGGTCGGATTGGCCGCCTCGAGAGCCACCGAGTCTCCCTTGCGGCGCAGGCGCTTCAGCGTCGCTTCCTCGTCGTCGACAAGGGCCACGATGATGTCGCCGTTGGAAGCCGTATCGCCCTTGCGGATGATCACCGTATCGCCATCGAAAATCCCGGCGTCGATCATCGAGTCACCTTTCACTTCAAGAGCGAAATGTTCGCCGCCCCCGAGCAGTTCGGGCGGCACGGTGATGTTTGCGGAGTGCTCCTGTATGGCCGAGATCGGCACGCCCGCAGCGATCCGGCCCATCATGGGCACCACCGCGGCACGGGGCGCACCGTCGTTGCTGGAGGCAACCGGCTTTACCCGCCCGAGATTGCCCTGGATGACGCTGGGCGTGAAGGACTGTTTGCGCGGCGTGAGGCTTGGCGAATGACTTTCCGGCAGCTTCAGCACCTCGAGCGCCCGCGCCCGGTTCGGCATGCGCCGCAGGAAGCCGCGTTCCTCAAGGGCCACGATCAGGCGATGGACGCCGGACTTGGACTGAAGATTGAGGGCCTCCTTCATCTCTTCGAAAGACGGCGGGACGCCTTCTTCCTTCAGGCGTTCGTTGATGAACATGAGGAGTTCGAGCTGCTTGCGCGTCAGCATATGGCTAAGTCCTGTCTTGCCGGGTTCCTGAATCGGAACAAACCTGAAACAAGCTTACAGGTTGCCATTTAGTTCTTCAAGTGTTTACTTTCTGTCGCGGTTAAAAATCGATTTTCAGAATGGGAACCAATAGCCCCGTAGCTGCTTCGGGCGCACCGGGAGGTCTCACGATCAGGCAGTCCGACCGCTGAAATGTGCGCTGCATCGAGGAGTCCTGTTTCATGTAGGGAGTCGCAATGCGCGTCCCATCAGGTTCGGTCCGAATGTTGGCCCGCACATAGTCCTGGCGGTCATCGTTTGCCTTCACGGGCGCGCCCAGACGGGCCAAGACAAGATCATCGCCGTCCGGCAAACCCAACAGGGCATCGATCAACGGCTTGAGGAAGAGCCTTGCACAGACCAAGGCCGAGACAGGGTTGCCCGGCAGACCCATCACGTGCTGGCGGCCCTTTCGGCCATACATGAAGGGCTTTCCCGGCCGCATGGCGATCTTCCAGAAGTCAATCCTGACCCCGGCATTCTTCAAGGCTTGCTGAACGAAGTCATGGTCGCCGACGGAAGCGCCACCCGTCGTGACAAGGATGTCGGCTCCCGCCGCCCGGGCCATGGTCCGCTCGGTCGCCTTCAGCTTGTCCGGGACAATGCCGAGATCAAGCGGATCGCCTCCGAAATGTCGGACCAGCGCAACGAGCGCCTGGCTGTTGGAGGAGACGATCTGGTCGGGATTGGGCCTTCCTCCGGGAGCCACCAGTTCATCCCCGGTTGCGAAGACCGCGACCAGGGGCTTGCGCACCACCCGCACCTGTCCGGCATTCGCAGCGCCGGCGAGGCCTATATCCCTCGCATTGAGACGCGTCCCCGCTGTGAGCAGCATCTCGCCGCGCTTGAAGTCGAGGCCGCGGTTCCGGACATTCTGAGCCGGTCGTACCGGCTGCAGGATCGTCACCTGAGTCGGGGCGGAGGCGGCGGTGTTCTCCTGAATCACGACCGCGTCCGTCCCCTTGGGCAGGGGCGCTCCGGTAAAGATCCGGACGGCCTCTCCGGACGTGACGTGTCCCTTGAAGCCGTGACCCGCTGCACTGATTCCGATAACCTTCAGCAAAGCTGGCACGGCCACGACATCGCTTGCCTTGACCGCGTAGCCGTCCATCGCCGAAGCCTCGAAGGGCGGCTGATCGCGGTTGGCCTTCACGGGAGTTGCCAGTACGCGTCCAAGCCCGTCCGCAAGGCGCACGTTCTCCGCAGCGCAGCGCCGCGCCCCTTGAAGGATCCGCGCGCGGGCGTCTTCAACCGGCATCAGGGCCATGGCTTACTCCGCCTTGTAGTGACCGGACTTGCCGCCGCTTTTTTCGACCAGCCGGAAGTCGGTGATCGTCATGCCGCGGTCAACCGCCTTGCACATGTCGTAGAACGTCAAGCAGGCGACGGAACAGGCCGTCAGCGCCTCCATCTCAACGCCGGTCTTGCCCTCAACCTTCACCATCGCGGTCACCTTGATCGTGGCGGCATGGGTATCGGGGGCGAAGTCGACGGAGACCTTGGAGAGCATTAGGGGGTGGCACAGCGGGATGAGCTCGTGGGTACGCTTGGCGGCCATGATCCCCGCAATCCGCGCCGTGGCGAAGACATCGCCCTTCTTGGCCTTGCCTTCGATGATCAGTGTGAGTGTCTCGGGCTTCATGTGAATGACCGCTTCGGCGGTGGCGCTACGGTCGGTTGTCTCCTTGCCCGATACATCCACCATATGCGCGTGGCCGGCCGAGTCGATGTGGGTCAGTTTGCTCATGGCTTGGCCAGGATCGCACGGGTTGCAGATGCCACATCCGCCTGCCGCATCAGGCTCTCGCCGATCAGGAAACTGTTCACGCCGACGCAGGACAGGCGTGCCAGGTCGGCCGGTGTGAAGAGGCCGCTTTCGCCTATGACCATCCTCTCTCCAGGCACCAGCGGCGCCAGCCGCTCTGTCGTTTCCAGCGAGGTCTCGAAGGTATGGAGGTTCCGATTGTTGATGCCGATCAGCGGCGTGGAGAGTTTCAGAGCCCGCTCCAGCTCGGCTTCGTCATGGACTTCCGCGAGGACGTCCAGGCCCCAGTCGTGTGCTGCTGCCTCCAGCTCACCGGCAAGGCAATCCTCGATCATGGCCATGATGATGAGGATGCAGTCGGCACCCCAGGCGCGGGCCTCTGCCACCTGGTAGGTATCGACCATGAAGTCCTTGCGCAGGGCGGGAAGCTGCGTCACGGCCCGCGCTGCCCCAAGATACTCGGGAGCGCCCTGAAAGGACGGCGTATCGGTCAGCACAGAGAGGCAGGCGGCGCCGCCGTCCTCATAGGCCATCGCCAGCTGGGGTGGATTGAAGTCGGCGCGGATTAGGCCCTTCGAGGGGCTGGCTTTCTTGATCTCGGCGATCAAGGCCCAATTGCCTGTCTCGGCCTTGGATCTCAGGGCACCGGAGAAGCTCCTCACAGGCGGGGCATCCAGCGCCATGACCTCGAGTTCCCGCTCGGGAATCTCGGCTTTGGCCCTGGCCACTTCCTCGCGCTTGTAGGCTGCGATCTTGTCGAGGATGGTTGTCATCAGCCGTTCGAAACCTTCACCAGTGTATCCAGTGCCCTCAGGGCAGCGCCACTGTCGACGGCAGCCTGCGCGGCAGCAACGCCGGACATGAGATCCTTGGTCCTTCCAGCAACCACAAGTGCCGCGGCAGATGTCATAACCGCCGCATCGCGGAAGGCATGGGCCTCGCCGCGCAGCACGGCACGAAGCGCCTCGGCGTTATGGGCAGCCTCGCCGCCCTTGAGGTCTTCGACTTTCGACCGCTTCAGTCCAACCGACTCCGGGGTGATTTCAAAGCTTGTGATCTTGCCCTCGCTCAGGGCAGAGACCCACGTCGTGCCGGAGGGAACGATCTCGTCAAATCCACCCTCACCATGGCAGATCCAGCAGGACTCGCTTCCGAGGTTCTTCAGAACCTGTGCCAGCGGCTCGACCCAGGCCCTCGAAAACACGCCCGTCACCTGACGCTTGACGCCTGCCGGATTGGAGAGGGGGCCAAGCAGATTGAAGATCGTGCGCGTGCCGAGCTCGACGCGGGACGGGCCGACGTGCTTCATCGAGGCGTGATGCGCAGGGGCGAACATGAAGCCCAGCCCAGCCTGCTCAATGCAGCTGGAAATCCGCTCCGGCGCGAGGTCGATTTTCACGCCGAGCGCCATGAGCACGTCCGCAGCCCCGGATTTCGAAGACAGGGCACGGTTACCGTGCTTGGCAATCTTGAGCCCCGCACCGGCAGCGACAAAGGCTGCGCAGGTCGAGATGTTGTAGGACCCCGAAGCATCCCCGCCCGTACCGACGATATCGATGGAATCAGCAGGGGCGGCGACCCGGAGCATTTTCTCCCGCATGATCTCTACGGCGCCGGTGATCTCGTCGACCGTCTCGCCGCGCACCCGCAAGGCCATGAGCAGGCCGCCGATCTGAGACGGCGTCGCTTCGCCCGACATCATGACATTGAAGGCTTCGCGCGCTTCCGTCCGCGTGAGCGGCGCGGCACTTGCTGCCTTGGCAAGGATTGGCTTCAGGTCGGCCATCAGTCAGTCCTCGCCAGTTCGAGGAAGTTCCTGAGGATCGCATGCCCGTGTTCGGAGGCGATGCTCTCTGGGTGGAACTGCACGCCATGGACGTTCTTGGACTTGTGTTGCAGCCCCATGATCAGGCCATCCGTCTCGGCGGTCACCTCAAGGCAGTCTGGAAGACTGTCTCGCTCGACGATCAGGGAGTGATAACGCGTTGCGGCAAAATCCTGGGCAATTCCCTTGAACACACCCTTGCCTGTGTGATGCACTTGCGAGACCTTTCCATGCATGAGTGTGGGCGCGCGCACCACCTTGCCGCCAAAGGCCTGTCCCATGGATTGCAGACCGAGACAGACACCGAAGATCGGGATCGTGCCAGCAGCCTTGTCGATCAATTCGAGGCAGATCCCTGCCTCGTTGGGGGTCGCTGGCCCGGGCGAGATCACGATGGCCTCGGGCTTGGCTGACATCACCTGTCCGACACTGATCTTGTCATTGCGGTGGACCACCGTTTCGGCCCCCAAGTCTCCAAGGAAGTGATAGAGGTTCCAGGTAAAGCTGTCGTAGTTGTCGATGAGGACGATCATTGCGCCCTCCCGGCGCGGCCGGCGAAGCGCACGGCTTCTTCCGCTGCCCTGAACAGGGCCTTGGCCTTGCTGATGCATTCCTGATGTTCGTTCTCCGGCACGCTGTCTGCCACCACGCCGGCGCCGGCCTGAACATACATTTTTCCATCCTTCACGATGGCGGTGCGCAGCACGATGCAGGTGTCCATCTCGCCGTCGGCACTGAAGTAACCGACGCAGCCGGCATAGACGCCGCGCTTGCTGGTTTCCAGCTCGTCGATGATCTCCATGGCACGGACCTTGGGCGCGCCGGAGACGGTACCGGCAGGGAAGCCGGCCACGAGCGCATCGATCGCGTCATGCTTCTGCGCCAGCTTGCCCTCGACATTGGATACGATGTGCATCACCTGGCTGTAGTACTCCAGAATGAACTTGTCCGTCACCTTGATGGTGCCGATCTCCGCCACCCGGCCCACATCATTGCGGCCGAGGTCGAGCAGCATGAGATGCTCCGCCAGCTCCTTTGGATCGGCAAGCAGCTCGGCCGCGAGGGCTCGGTCCTCGGCGGGCGTCGCGCCGCGGCGACGGGTGCCCGCAATGGGACGGATCGAAACCTTGCCGTCCCGCACCCGCACCAGGATCTCGGGGCTGGACCCGATCACGGCAAACCGGTCGAAATCGAGGTAGTAGAGGAAGGGCGATGGATTGACCCGGCGCAGCGACCGGTAAAGCGAGAAGGGCGGCAGGCTGAATTCCGTCTCGAAGCGTTGGGACAGGACGACCTGGAAGATGTCACCCGCCGCAATGTAGTCCTTCGCCTTCAGGACCATCGCCTTGTAGTCCTCCGGGGCCGTGTTCGATCGTGGCGGGCTGATCGCGGCGATATCCTCGTCGCGCAGCGCGATATGGTCGAGTGGCCGGTCCAGGGCATCGACGATTTCGCTGATCCGCTCCTGCGCCCTGGCATAAGCGGCGCGGGGGGATACCGCCTTGCTCGGGTAGACCGGGGAGGTGACAGTGACTTCATCGCGGACGCTGTCGAAGATCGCCATGATGGTGGGGCGAATCAGCACGGCGTCGGGAAGACCCAGCGTGTCTGGATTGGGCGGAGGCAGATCCTCCATGAGCCGGACCATTTCGTAGCCCATATAGCCGAAGACGCCGGCCGCCATCGGTGGCGCATCCTCCGGCAACTTGATCCGGCTCTCGGCAAGCAGGGCGCGAAGCGCCTGTAACGGCGGAAGAGCAATCGTTTCGAAGGGTCCGTCCGGATTCTGGCTGGCCTTGCGGTTAACGGTAGCTGTCTGACTTTCGACCTTCCAGATCAGGTCGGGGTTCATGCCGATGATTGAATAACGGCCACGCACGGCGCCGCCTTCAACCGATTCAAGCAGGAACGAATAGCGCGCATTTCGCGCCAGCTTGAGCATGGCCGACACCGGGGTCTCGAGGTCGGCCACCAGGCGGGTCGAAACGATCTGGGCCGCCCCGCTCTCGTAGGCGCGGGCGAACTGGTCGTAATCAGGCGAGATAATCATGAGAGGACACTCCAGCAGGAGTACAGAGTCTGGTCATTGCGTCTGCGTTCCAGAGATCTGTCGCCAGAGAGTTTCGTTGATGCTTGCCCCGGCGTCCTTCTGCACGGCTGCAAGGTAGGACTGCATGAGGTCGGAAGACGTCATGGACTTGAGTTCGTCCGCAATTGTCTTGGCTTCGGCGGATGCAGGATCGAAAGGCGGCAGCATCACGGCCTGAGACTGGATCACCCAGGCCGACTGGCCGTCCGGACTGAGCGCCGAGGCAAATCCGTTCTGCGGCACCGCATAGACGGCGGCAACCGCGGGCGCAGGGAAATCAGCGCCGCTTTCGTTGCGCTTGAGGCCCTGGGCTGTCTTGATCTCCGCCGCAGACTCCTTCGCCAGTTCATCGAGAGACGAACCAGCCCGGGCCCGCTCCACAAGCTTCTTCGCCTTCTCGGCCGAGACGGCACTGATCTTCTTTGCCACCACGGCGGCGCGGGCCTGCTCCTTCACAGTCTCGAAAGGCTTTACGGCAGAGGGCACCACTTCGCGCACATCATACCAGATATAGCCGTGATCGAGAGAGATCGGCGCATTTTCCAGCCCGACATCGCTCGCGAAAGCCGCCTTGAGCAACTCCGCCTTGTGTGGAATCTCCACAGGCTTGCCATCCATCCCGAGCCCGCTGGCATCGACCTTCTGAATGACCTGGAGCGGGACCGAGATCTGCGTAGCGATTTCGTCCAGCTTGGCTCCACCCGCGGTGGCGTCCTCGACGGCATCATAGATTGACTGGATTTCCTCGCCGGCCTTCTCGAGTTTCAACCGCTCGGTGAGCGCAGCTCGGACTTCGTCGAGCGTCGACTGCTTCTCCGGTGAAACCTTCGTCGCCTTGAGAAGGACGGTGTTGAGATTGCCCTTTACCGGTTCGCTGATGCTGCCTTCGGTCAGCGCAAATGCCGCGTC
This sequence comes from Aestuariivirga sp., assembly GCA_041739715.1. Taxonomy (GTDB): domain Bacteria; phylum Pseudomonadota; class Alphaproteobacteria; order Rhizobiales; family Aestuariivirgaceae; genus Aestuariivirga. Next base: position 1,275 of record JBGSNJ010000140.1, on the reverse strand, counting down.
GGCAATCGCAGGATCGAGAAAGTCGGACCTGGCCTTGTCGGCAAAGGTGATGTCGCCTTCCACGAAGCCGAGATCCTTGGCGACGGCCAGGAAATCCTCGCCGCCGGCGAGACGCGACTTTGCCTTCTGAGCGTCCTCCAGTGTGGAGAAAGACAGCTGAAGGATCGTCCGCCGCTCCGGTACGAAATAGTCCATCTTGAGCTTTTCATATCCTGCGGCAATGTCTTCATCGGTCAACTGCACCTTTGCGGCCGCATCCGCCGGCTCAGCCTTGAGAATGGCAATGGACCGATACTCAGGGGCCGTATAGGCCGCAGGATTCGAGTCGTACTCCTTCCTGATTTCTTCGTCGGTGGGCGCCGGGATCTCGGATTCAGCCGTCGCGACCACAAAGTAGCGCGCATCGCGCTGTTCGCTGCGGTAACGGTACATGGCCTCGACCAGAGCCTTGGGCGCCGAAAGATTGCCATCGACCGTACCGGTAATCGCGTCACGCAGCTTGTCACGTCGCTCGGATACCAGATACATCTGCTCGGTGAGGCCGTTGTTGGCCAGCACGTTGCGGAAACGAGCCGGATCGAAGGCGCCGGAGGCGTCCTGGAAGAGAGGATTAAGGGCCGCCTCGGCCGCGATCATGGAATCGGGGATGGCAAGCTTCATCTCCTGGCCCTGGTGGTCGAGGGCGGCCCCTTGGATGAGGCTGTTGAGAATGGCCCGGTCGATCCCCAGTCCCCTTGCTTCTTCCTGCGTCATCGCCTGTCCAGTCTGGCGGCTGAAGTTCTGCAGATACTGGTCATAGGCCTGGCTGAACTCCTGGCTGGTGATTTCCACCTTGCCCACCTTCGCCAGGAAACCCGCGTCGAAGCCCCTGAATACATCGGCGATTCCCCAGACCGCGAAGCTGACAGCCAGCAGGCCAATCAGGATTTTTGCGACCCAGCTCTTGGCGGAGTTGCGTAGGGTATCGAGCATCCGGCAGTCCTTTCAACCTAGGCCCAGATCGGGCGGGCGCACTATAGGTAGCCGGTGCCCCCCTCGCAAGTGCGGTATGGCTCGGCTATGGTGCTGAGGTATCAACGATTTGGAGGGGAAGATGGCAATCGAAGGGCCTCGCGCGCTGGTCGCCGGGAACTGGAAAATGAATGGCGGCGTGGCGATGCTCAAGGAACCTCGTCTGCTGGCGGCAATGCTGAAGGATGTGAAGCTGAAGTGTGATGTCATGGTCTGTCCGCCGGCCATCATAGCCCGCAGGGTCAAGTCGGTCCTGAAGGGGAG
>JBGSNJ010000077.1:0-22145 GCA_041739715.1 Aestuariivirga sp. | reverse complement strand
CGCTCGAAGGTATAGAGCGCCTCGTAGGTCTTGCCGTCGGGTCCGACGATGGTCACGAGCTGGGTGGGCCGGCCGGCGGCGTCGAGGCCAGCCTGTCCGAAGGTGAAGGATTGCGGGCGGTAAACCGGCATGTATCCCTGGCGCACCATGGCCATGAAATGCTCGGCGGTCGGAAAGACCTGCTGGATCATCGGGGCGGCATAGGAATAGGCCCGTGCGCCGTCGTCGGCACGGAAGGCATCGATCTGCGCGCTGATGATGCGGGAAAAGTCTGATTTGTCGGCCTCGGTAACAGCGTCGGCGCGCGCCAGTCCAAACGGGGCGAGCGCAATGACAGCAATGACGATGAACAAGCGCCGCATGTAGCCTCCTGCGGAGTGATATCGAGGTTGTGATATACGGAACTGCAGTTCTTCCGGTTTCATGTGTGCGGCGCACAATCATGCGGACGGAAGAAGAATATTTCCGATCAGCGCCTTAGTCGCACTTGACGGTCCGGGATTGTCGGTTGAGTATGCGCGCGGCGAAGACAAGTCCCCGGGAAACACTGAGAAGCGCCGGTCATTGACCGGGCATGATCGGTTTCGGCCGGGGCGGTATGGGAGGAGAGGTCGATGCCGGCTATTTCGATGAAAGTGAACGGGCAGGCGGTGTGTGGCGAAGTCGAAGGCCGCACCCTGCTGGTGGAGTTCCTGCGGGACAAGCTTGGTCTTACGGGCACACATGTGGGCTGCGATACCAGCCAGTGCGGCGCCTGCGTGGTCCATGTCGACGGCAAGGCCGTGAAGTCCTGCACGGCGCTCGCCATTGCCTGTGCCGATGCCGATGTGGTGACGATCGAGGGTCTCGCCAAGAACGGCAAGCTGCATCCGATGCAGGAAGCCTTCCGCGAGCATCATGGCCTGCAGTGCGGCTTCTGCACGCCCGGCATGATCATGTCCGCGGTCGACATGGTGAAGCGGCTTGGCAAGAAGCTGGACGAGGACACCATCCGTCATGAGCTCGAGGGCAACATCTGCCGGTGCACCGGCTATCACAACATCGTCGCCGCCGTGAAGGCTGGCGCGGCCAGCATGTAAGGGAGATCGCAATGAACGATACCGGAATCGGCGCACGCGTCAGGCGCAAGGAAGATCACCGCTTCATCACCGGCAAGGGGCAATACACGGACGATATCAATCTACCGAAGCAGATCTATGCCTATTTCGTGCGCAGCCCGCATGCCCATGCCACCATCAAGTCGATCAACACAGCCAAGGCGAAGAAGATCCCCGGCGTGGTCGGCATCTTTACCGGAGAGGACGTCGCCAAGGACAAGCTCGGCGGACTGATCTGCGGCTGGATGATCCACTCCAAGGATGGCTCTCCCATGAAGGCCGGCCCGCATCCGGTCCTCGCCCAGGGCAAGGTTCGCTATGTCGGCGACCACGTCGCCCTGGTGGTGGCCGAGACCAAGGAGATCGCCAAGGCCGCGGCGGCTGCGGTACAGGTGAGCTACAGCGTCCTTCCGCATGTTGTGGACGTGGCCGATGCCATGAAATCCAAGGCCCAGATCCATGAGGTGGCTCCCGACAACCGGGTTTTCAACTGGTCGATCGGCGACGAAGCGGCAACCGACGCCGCCTTCCGCAACGCGGCCCATGTCACCAGGATCGACCTGGTGAACAACCGCCTGATCCCCAATGCCATGGAGCCGCGCGCCGCGATCGGCTCCTACGATACGGGCAGCGAGAACTACACGCTCTATACCACCAGCCAGAATCCGCATGTCGCGCGTCTCGTGATTTCGGCTTTCCATGGCCTGGCGCCGGAGCACAAGCTTCGCGTCATCGCGCCGGACGTTGGCGGTGGCTTCGGCTCGAAGATCTTCATCTATGCCGAGGAAGTGGCCTGCGTCTGGGCCTCGAAGCACATCGGCGGACGTCCGATCAAGTGGACGGCCGAGCGCAGCGAAAGCTTCCTCGCCGATGCTCATGGCCGTGACCATGTCACGCATGCCGAACTCGCTACCGATGCGAGCGGCAAGATTGTCGGGATGAAGGTCCACACCAAGGCAGCGATGGGCGCCTATCTGTCGACCTTCGCCTCCTGCGTGCCGACCTATCTCTATGCCACGCTGCTGTCGGGGCAATACAACATCCCGGCGATCTATGCCGAAGTGGATGCGATCTACACCAACACCGCTCCGGTCGACGCCTATCGCGGCGCCGGCCGCCCGGAGGCCACCTATGTGGTCGAGCGCATCGTGGAAACCGCGGCGCGCGAGCTGAAGATGGATCCGGCGGAATTCCGCCGCCGGAACTTCGTCACCTCCTTCCCGCACCAGACGCCGGTGATCATGTGCTACGACGCGGGCGACTATGCCGCGGCGCTGGACAAGGCACTTGAGATCGGCGACTACAAGAACTTCGGCGAGCGCAAGGCGGCTTCGGCCCGGAAGGGCAAGCTGCGCGGCATCGGCTTCTCGGCCTATATCGAGGCCTGCGGCATCGCCCCGTCGGCGGCGATCGGTTCGCTGGGTGCAGGTGTGGGTCTGTGGGAATCGGCGGAAGTGCGCGTGAATCCCGTCGGCACCGTCGAGATCCTCACCGGCTCGCACAGCCACGGCCAGGGCCACGAGACGACCTTCGCTCAGCTGGTCTCCGACCGGCTCGGCGTCGACATCAACAATGTCTCCATCGTCCATGGCGACACCGACAAGGTGCAGTTCGGCATGGGCACCTATGGCTCGCGGTCGGGCGCGGTGGGCATGACCGCCATCTCCAAGGCGCTCGACAAGATCGAGACCAAGGCCAAGCGCGTTGCCGCAGCGGTCATGGAAGCCGCTGTCGATGACGTGGAGTTCAAGAACGGCACCTTCACGGTGAAGGGTACTGACAAGAAGATGGCCTTCGGCGAAGTGGCGCTGTCGGCCTATGTTGCACACAAGTTCAACTCGGCGGAGATCGAGCCGGGCCTCAAGGAGAGTGCCTTCCACGACCCGTCGAACTTCGTGTTCCCGGCCGGTGTGCATATCTGCGAAGTCGAGGTGGATGCCGATACCGGCGTCACGACGGTCGCCAACTATGTCGCGGTGGATGACTTCGGCAACATCATCAACCCGATGATCGTCGAGGGCCAGGTCCATGGCGGCATCGTCCAGGGCATCGGACAGGCGCTTGCGGAAGGCTGCGTCTACGACAAGGAGTCCGGCCAGCTCATGACCGGTTCCTACATGGACTACCAGATGCCGCGCGCGGCGGATGTTCCTTCGTTCAAGCTCGACTTCACCTGCACGCCCTGTCCGAGCAACCCGCTCGGCATGAAGGGCTGCGGCGAAGCTGGCGCCATCGCCTCTCCGGCGGCGGTGATGAACGCGGTGACCGATGCGCTTGGCGTGCGCGACGTGCCCATGCCGGCAACGCCGCAGGTGGTCTGGAAGACCATGCAACCCATGAAGAAGGCTGCGGAATAAGGTTCGGGAGGACCCAAGATGGAAAACTTCAACTACGTTCGTCCGGCCAAGGTGGCAGATGCCGTCAAGGCGATGAAGAAGGCCAAGGATGGCAAGTACCTCTCCGGAGGGCATACGCTGCTTCCGACGCTGAAGCAGGGGCTTGCGGCACCGACCGATATCATTGACCTGTCCGGCCTCAAGAACGCCGGCGTCAAGGTCGGCGCCAAGTCGGTGACCATCGGCGCGGGCACGACCCATGCCGAGGTGGCCGGCAGCAAGGACCTCAAGAAGGCCATCCCCGGCCTTGCCAAGCTTGCGGGTGGAATCGGCGATCCGCATGTGCGGCACCGGGGCACGATCGGCGGGTCGCTCGCCAACAACGACCCGGCGGCCGACTATCCGGCCGCTGCTCTGGGCCTTGGCGCCACGATCCATACCTCTGACCGCAAGATCCCGGCAGAGAAATATTTCACCGGCATGTTCTCAACCGCCCTCAAGGGTTCGGAGATCGTCACGGCGGTGGAGTTCCCGGTTCCGAAGAAGAGCGGCTATGCCAAGTTCCCCAACCCGGCCTCGCTCTATGCCATGGTTGGCGTTTTCGTGGCACAGCTCGCGGACGGCTCGGTCCGCGTGGCCGTGACTGGCGCTGGCCCGGGCGTGTTCCGAGCGCCCGAACTGGAAGCGGCGCTTGCCAAGAACTTCTCGGCGAAGGCGCTGGATGGAGTAGCGGTCAAGGCCAAGGGCCTGAACAGCGACATGCATGCCTCGGCGGAATACCGCGCGCATTTGATCACGGTCATGGCGAAGCGGGCCGTGGAAGCGGCGAAGTAAGCTTCGACGCGCGTTTGTTACGGAACCCGCGGGCGCGATCTCGCGGGTTTTTCATTTCGTAAGGAAGCATCATGACCCAGCTGCCCACATCGATCGACGAGACCCTCACGCAGCTGCGTTCGACCGGCTACGTGGCTGGGCGCGATCTGGCGACGGTGGTGTTTCTCAGCCTGCGCATGGGGCGTCCGCTGTTCCTCGAAGGCGAGGCGGGTGTCGGCAAGACCGAAATCGCCAAGGTGCTGGCCGATGTGCTCGGCCGCCGGCTGATCCGCCTGCAGTGTTACGAGGGCCTGGACGTCAATTCCGCCGTCTATGAGTGGAACTACTCCGCGCAGATGATCGAGATCCGGCTGGCGGAGGCCGCAGGCGAACTCGACCGCGCGCGGCTGGGGCAGGATATCTTTGCCGAACGTTTCCTGATCAAGCGCCCCCTGCTGCAGGCGCTGGATGCGCCGAAGGGGCAGGCGCCGGTGCTGCTGATCGATGAACTCGACCGCACCGACGAGGCTTTCGAGGCCTATCTCCTGGAGGTCCTCTCCGACTTCCAGGTCACCATCCCGGAGCTGGGAACCATAAGGGCCGAAGAACCGCCCATCGTCATCATCACATCCAACCGCACGCGGGAAGTGCATGACGCCCTCAAACGCCGCTGCCTCTATCACTGGGTCGGCTATCCGGATGCCAGGCGCGAGCTGGAGATCGTCAAGGCCCGGCGGCCGCAGGCCTCCACGGCATTGGCGAAGGAAGTCGTGCTCTTTGTCCAGGCACTGCGCGGCGGCGACCTCTACAAATCGCCAGGCGTGGCCGAAACGCTGGACTGGGTCTCTGCGCTGCATGAACTCGACTCGCTCACGCTGGATCCCTCGACCGTCAACGATACGCTTGGCGTTCTCCTGAAATATCAGGACGACATCTCGCGCATGCAGGGCACCGAGGCGAAGCGCATCCTCGACCAGATCAAGGACGAGATCCGCACCATGGGCAAGGGGTGATGTTTCCCCAGGCCGCCAATCAGAACCTTGCGCCGCTCTCGGGCAAGCTGGCGGAGAACATCATGCATTTTGCCCGTGTCTTGCGGGAAGCGGGAATCCCGGTGGGCCCCGGTGCCGTGATCGATGCGCTCGACGCCGCGCAATGCGGATCGCTCAGGACGCGCGAGGACTTTTACTGGACATTGCATGCCATCTTCGTGAAGCGCCGCGACCAGCGCGAGGTCTTTGACCAGGCCTTCCACGTCTTCTGGAAGAAGCCAAAGATGCTGGAGCAGCTGATGCAGATGTTCTTCCATCAGGTGGCCCGCGATGTTGGCGAGAAGGCCAAGCAGGCCGGGTTCCGGCGCCTGGCGGAAGCCATGTTCGACAAGCACGAGGGCAAGAGCCAGCAGCGCCAGAAGAAGGACGACCTGGAAATCGACTCGAGTTTCACCGCCTCGGCCAACGAGGTGCTGCGCCGGAAGGACTTTGAGCAGATGACCGTGGCCGAACAGGCCCAGGCACGGCAGGCCATTGCCCGGCTGCGCCTCCACCGCAGCGAGATCAAGACTCGGCGCTATGAGCCGGCCCTGAAGGGCAGCGTGATCGACATGCGGCGCACCCTGAAAGGCTCGCTGCGCGCCGGCGGCCATTTCATCGATCTCGAACGCCGCCGCAGGCAATGGCACGAGCCGCCGCTGGTCGTGCTCTGCGACATCTCCGGATCATGTTCGAACTACAGCCGCATGTTCCTGCACTTCCTGCATGCCTTGTCGAATGACCGCGACCGGGTGACGGTCTTCCTGTTCGGAACGCGGCTCACCAACATCACCCGCGAATTGCAGCGCCGTGACATCGACGAGGCCATGGCGAAGGTCTCGGGCGCGGTGAAGGACTGGTCCGGCGGCACCCGCATCGGCACGTCGCTGAAGGAGTTCAACTACAAGTGGGCGCGGCGCGTTCTCACGCAGGGCGCTCAGGTGCTTCTGATGACTGATGGCCTCGACCGCGAGGAGGGCTCGACGCTGGAACACGAGATGGAACGGCTGAAGCGACAGACCAAGCGCCTCATCTGGCTAAATCCTCTGCTGCGCTTTGATGGCTTCAGGCCGCTGGCTGGCGGCATCCGCGCGATGATGCCGCATGTCGATGAGTTCCGTCCGGTTCACTCGCTCGACAGCCTGAGCGACCTCGCCACAGCCCTTGCCGGGCCGTCGGCAGCGGCGCATGATCCGCGCAAGTGGATGGTGCGCGCTTAGACCAAGGAGATTGCCATGTCCGCCTCCGATCATTCCATTCTCGAACAGGCGTCCGGCTGGTTGCAGGAAGGGCGCAAGGTCGCTATCGCAACGGTGGTCGAAACCTGGGGCTCGGCCCCGCAGCCGGTCGGAAGCCAGCTGGTGATCGATGCCGAGGGAAACTTCATCGGGTCAGTCTCCGGAGGCTGCGTCGAAGGCGAAGTGGTCTCTGAAGCCGTCGACATCATCGCCACGGGCAAGCCCAAGTTGCTCAAGTTCGGCGTCGCCGACGAGACGGCCTGGCGCGTCGGGCTGGCCTGCGGCGGCCGCATCGGCGTCTATGTGGAACCGCTGACGTGAAGCGCGAACTCCTCGAAGCTGTTCTGGCTGCGCGCCGTGAGCGGCGGTCCGTTGCACTTGTTACCGATCTGGCCTCGGGAAGCCAGCGCCTGGTGGCCCGCGTCGAGGCCGCGCGGGACCCGCTCGCAGCCGTCCTGGACGAGGCGTTTCGCTTCGATCAGTCCGGAACCCACGACGGGCAGTTCGTCAATATTCACAACCCGCCGCTGCGGTTGATCATCATCGGCGCCGTCCACATCGCCCAGGCCGTGATCCCGATGGCCCAGCAACTCGGGTATGACGTCACCGTGATCGACCCGCGCGGGGCCTTCGCGACCGGTGCACGGTTTCCCGGTGTTGCGCTCTTCGCCGAATGGCCCGACGAGGTCATTCCGCGGATCGGCCTCGATGCCCGCACGGCGCTGATTGCGCTGACCCATGATCCGAAGATCGACGATCCTGCGTTGAACGCGGCGTTGCGCTCGGACCTCTTCTACATTGGCGCCCTGGGCTCGAAGAAGACCCAGGCCTCGCGACGAGCCCGTCTGGTCGAGGCTGGTTTTGCAGAAGCCGATATCTCGCGCATTCGCGGTCCCATCGGGCTCAGCATCGGTGCCAAGGGGGCGCCTGAAATCGCTGTGTCCATCATGGCGGAGATGACGCGGGCACTGCGCCTCGGAGAGTGAGATGAAATTCGGAGAACTGCCGGTTGCGGAAGCCGAAGGCGCCATTCTCGCCCATTCGGTCAGGCATGGCAGCGGCATATTCAAGAAGGGGCGGGTGCTGTCGCTGGCTGACATCTCTGCTCTTCGATCTGCCGGCGTCGACAGGGTTTTTGCTGCACGGCTTGCAGCGGATGATGTGCCGGAGGACAAGGCTGCCGCAGCCGTGGCGCAGGTCATCGCAGGCGAGGCGACGCGAGCCCAGGCGCCGTTCACGGGACGTGCCAATCTCCATGCCACCGAGAGAGGTATCGCCATCGTCGATACGGCCAGAGTTTCCGCACTCAACCGCCTGCACGAGAGCCTGACCCTGGCCACCGTCGCGCCATACGCCGTCGTCGACCGGCGTGAGATGGTGGCGACCGTCAAGGTCATTCCCTTCGCCGTTCCGGCATCGGTATTGCAGGAGGCCCTCCGGATTGCGGGATCCGAGCCCATCGTCCGTGTCGAAGCTTTCAGCGGCAAGCGGGCCGGACTTGTCATCACGCGCTTGCCGCAGACCAAACCATCGCTGATCGCAAAGTCGGAAGATGCCATGCGCGAGCGCGTCGCGGCGCTCGATGGCACGATCGCACAGGTTCTCGTAGTGGACCACGCCATTGACGAGGTGAGCGCAGCAATCCGCGAACTCATGGGCAACGGTGTCGATCCCGTCCTGGTCTTCGGTGCATCTGCAATCGTCGATCGCGGCGATGTCGTGCCGGCAGCACTGGTTTCCGCCGGCGGGGAGGTTCTCCACCTCGGCATGCCGGTGGATCCGGGCAACCTCATGATGCTGGGCCGGCTGGGTGAAGTGCCGGTCATTGGCGTGCCCTCCTGCGCGCGCTCGCCCAAGCTCAATGGCTTCGATTGGGTCCTTGCCCGCGTGATGGCCGATGTCCCGGTGACGGCGGAGGACGTCATGGAAATGGGGGCAGGCGGGTTGCTGGCCGAAATCCCGTCGCGTCCATCGCCGCGCGAGGGGCGGCCCAAGGTGCAGCGTGCCCCGCGGGTCACCGCCATCGTGCTCGCAGCGGGCACCTCCTCGCGCATGGGCAGCAACAAGCTGCTTGCCGACATAGGCGGCAAACCGATGGTCAGGCATACGGTTGCGGCGTTGCAGCAGGCCTCCATCGATCAAATCGTGGTGGTGACCGGGCGCGATTCCGATCACGTGATCGCGGCTCTGCAGGGCCTTCCGGTGATCTGCGTTCACAATCCGGACTTCGCACATGGCCTGTCGACATCGCTGCGCCGGGGGCTGGAAGTGATGCCGGAAGACAGCGATGCCGTTCTTGTCTGCCTTGGGGATATGCCCCTTGTCGATGAGGCGGTGGCAAACCGGCTGATCGCGGCCTTCAGTCCCGCCGAACATCGCTCCATCTGCGTACCCGTGCATCAGGGCATACGCGGCAATCCGGTCCTGTGGGGCAAGGCACATCTGCCGGCACTCATGGGCGTGACGGGTGACCGCGGTGGAAAGGCCCTGCTCGATCTGCGCGCCGACGAAGTTGTGGAGGTCGAGATGCCCGACCGGGCCGTTCTCACGGACATCGACACGCCGCAGGCGCTTGATGACGTCAGATCAGGCCGAGGGCCCTGAAGCTCGCGTAACCCTTGCGGCCGACGATGATATGGTCGTGAACCGTGATCTGCAGCTTCTGGCCCGCGTCGACAATTCTGCGCGTCATTTCGATGTCGGCAGACGACGGTGTGGGGTCGCCCGAAGGATGGTTGTGCACCAGGACGATGGCCGAGGCGCCGATGTCCAGCGCGCGCTTCATTACCTCGCGCACATAGACGGGCGTATGGTCGACCGTGCCCTGCTGCTGCACCTCGTCCGCGATCAGCTGGTTCTTCTTGTCGAGGAAGAGAATGCGGAAATGCTCGATGCGGGAGAAGGCCATGGCGGCCCGGATATAGTCGATCACCGCGCTCCAGCTGGCGAGAGCGGGGCGGTCGATGACCTGCCCGCGTAGCAGGCGGAGCGCGGCGGCGTGGACGATCTTCAGTTCCACGGCAATGGCTTCGCCCACGCCTCGCACCTCCATCAGGCGCTCCGGGCTTGCGCTCAGGACCTCGGCAAAGCTGCCGAAATGACCGAGAAGGGCTTTCGCCAGCGGCTTCGTATCGCCACGCCGGATGGCGCGGAACAGAACCATTTCGAGCAGCTCATAATCCGCGACTGCGTCAGGTCCGCTTCCGGTAAAGCGTGCCCGCAATCGTTCACGATGACCTTCGGCGTGGTGCGGGGTGGTGGAGGCTCTGGGCTGACGGAGCGCTCCTGTCATGGCCTCAGAGGCGATAGGGCGGGCAGTGCAGCCCCTTGGGCGAGAGCGTGAAGATCTCGACGCCGGTCTCGGTGACGCCCACCGTGTGTTCGAACTGCGCCGAGAGAGACCTGTCGCGTGTCACGGCAGTCCAGCCATCGGCCAGGATCTTCACGTGCGGCCGCCCGAGATTGATCATCGGTTCGATCGTGAAGAACATGCCGGGCTTGAGTTCGACGCCTTCGCCCATGCGGCCGTAGTGCAGGACATTGGGGTGGTCGTGAAAGACGCGGCCCAGGCCGTGCCCGCAGAAGTCGCGAACCACCGAGCAGCGCTCGGCCTCGGCAAAGGACTGGATGGCATGCCCGATGTCGCCCAGATGGGCGCCGGGCCTGACCACGGCGATGCCGCGCATGAGGCACTCGTAGGTGACCTCGACCAGGCGTTCGGCCTTCCGGTTTACCTCGCCCACATTGTACATCCGGCTCGAATCGCCATGCCAGCCGTCGACGACAAGAGTCACGTCGATATTGACGATGTCGCCCTCCCGCAGTGGCTTGTCGTTGGGGATGCCATGGCAGACGACGTGGTTGATCGAGGTGCAGATCGATTTCGGATAGCCGCGGTAATTGTAGGGCGCGGGTACGGCCTTGTGATCGCGCGCGAACTCCACGATGACGCGGTCGAGTTCGTCGGTCGTGACCCCCGGCTTGACAAGGGGAACGAGAAGATCGAGGGCCTCTGCCGTGAGCCGCCCGGCCTTGCGCATGGCCTCAAAGTCCGCGGGCCCGTGGAGCTTAACTCGGGTGGATCGCGGCGAAACGTCTTCGGCAGCAGCATAGGTCATTCGGAGTTCCAGAACCGGGATCGCCCGGACGGTAGATTTCGATGGGTCGGGAGTTTACAGCATGGAACGAAAGCCTCAACTCCCGCTTAACATGCCGTTCGGACCTCCCAGATAGATGCCGCGACGGCCTCCCGCAAGGCCAACGCCGGGTTTTGACTTGGATCCGCCCTAGTGGCACATCTGTCGGGACCTGCGGGATTGACCAGAATGACCGAGAACCAGCCGACTGCCGCCGTATTGCTGATTGGCGACGAGATCCTCTCCGGCCGCACCAAGGACAAGAACCTGGGTTTTCTGGCTGACTACCTGACGGCCTTGGGAATCGACCTGAAGGAGGCCCGGATCGTCGCGGATGTCGAGGCCGAGATCGTGACCACCGTCAACGCACTGCGGTCACGCTATACCTATGTCTTTACCACTGGTGGCATCGGCCCCACCCATGACGACATCACGGCCGATGCCATGGCCAGGGCCTTCGGCGTGCCGATTGGCCATGACCCCCGGGCAGTGGAGATCCTGATGGCCTATTTCAAGGCCAATGGCCGCGAACCCAGCGAGGCGCGCTTGCGCATGGCTCGCATTCCGGAAGGGGCCACGCTCATCGCCAATCCGGTGTCGGCCGCGCCCGGCTTCCAGATCGGCAATGTCTTCGTCATGGCTGGCGTTCCCAAGATCATGAACGCCATGATGGACGACGTGGCGCCGCGGCTGTCGCGCGGCGTTCCGATGCAGACGCGCAGCATCGAGTTCCTGGGCGGGGAAGGGGATGCAGCGCGGCCGCTGGGCGAGATCCAGAAGCAGTTCCCCAGTGTGGTGATCGGCTCTTATCCATTTCAGACGCCGGAGGGATTCGGCACCAATCTGGTGCTGCGCTCGCGCGACTCCGCGGTACTCGACGAGGCCCGGGATGCCGTCGTCGCCATGGCCCGGCAGCTGACGGCCGAGGGAAAGGCGCGTGGTTGGCGCTAGGCTGCCAGCGCCCGCTTCACCTTCTCGGTCAGATCGTTGCGGGTAAAGGGCTTGTTGACGAGGTCGATGGCATTGGGCAGCTCCTCCTGCATCTGGCGGAGCGAGCCCGGCGCATAGCCGGACATGAAGAGGACCTTGAGTTCTGGCCGCACCTCCAGAGCCTTCAATGCCATTTCGGGGCCGTTCATGCCACCCGCCATGATGACGTCGGACAGGACGAGGTCGATATCCCTCCGTTCGGTAATGGCCTGCAGGCCTTCCGCACCGCTTGAGGCAATCAGCACGTCAAAGCCCATATCCTCGATCATTGCCGCTGCGACGTCCCGGACCGATGGATTGTCCTCGACCACGAGGACCAGTGGGCGCTTGGACGGCACTGTCTCGCTGACCTGGGCCACGACAGGGACTTCCGGCATGGCAGGACCGGCGCCGTCGGCCACATCGCGCGCGGGCGGGGCTGCATGGGATGCCGAGTCTGTGGCGGTCAGCAGCCGCGGCAGATAGAGGCGCATGGTGGTGCCATGGCCAACTTCCGAATAGATCTTGATGTGCCCGCCCGACTGCTTGGCGAAGCCGTAGATCATGGAGAGGCCAAGGCCCGATCCCGCCTCCGGTCCCTTTGTCGTGAAGAACGGCTGGAAGACCTTCTCGATGTTTTCCGCCGCGATGCCGCAGCCGGTGTCGGTCACGGCGATCTCCACATAGTCGCCGGGCGGCACGTCTTCCATGTCGGCGCAGGAGGCGGCATCCAGCGTGCGGTTGAAGGTTTCGATGGTGATGCGCCCGCCCTTGGGCTTCATGGCGTCGCGGGCATTGATGCAGAGATTGAGCACGGCCGTCTCAAGCATCGTGGCATCGGTACGGACCGGCCAGATGCTCGGCGAGGTGATGATCCCGAGATCCACCGTGGCGCCCACGGCATGACCGAGGATGCCGCGCATGCGGTCGAGCAGGGCGTTGACGTCGAGTTCGCGCTTCTGGAGGGTCTGCTGGCGTGAAAAGGCCAGCATGCGCTTGGTCAGTTCGGAGCCGCGCTCTGCCGCCTCGTGTGCGGCGCGAATGCGCTTCAGGGCGCGCTCGTCGTTCTTCACCAGCTGCTCCACCAGCTGGAGATTGCCGAGAACCACCATCAGGAGGTTGTTGAAGTCATGGGCGACGCCGCCGGTCAGCTGGCCGACGGCCTCCATCTTCTGGGCCTGGAGGAACTTGCGTTCCAGTGTCTTGCGTTCGGTAATGCTCTGGCAGGTTCCGAAGACCTGCTCGATCTGGCCCAGCGAATTGCGGTCGGCTTCGATCTTGACCTCGAAATAATTGAGTTCACCCTCGACGAGAGTCTTGTAGGCGATTTCGAAGGCCGGGCTGTCTTCACCCTCCTTCGCGCGGGCGATCGCGTCGCGGAACTTCTCGCGGTCCGATGGCTCGATCATTTTCTCGAACACGGCGAGGTTGGGTTGAACGATTGCGTCGGCCATGCCGATCAGAGCGATCATCTCGGCCGAGAGCCGAGAGATGCCGGTTTCCACGTTCACGGTGAAGCTGCCCAGACGTGCGGCGCGCTGCGATCGCTTGAGAACGCGCTCGGACGCCTGCATCTTTTCCAGCGCCGCCATCTGGTCGCTGATGTTGCGCGAAAGGCCCACGCATTTCATCGGCATGCCGTCAATCGGATTGCGGATGACGCCGGCGATCGACTCGACCCAGACATACTGACCGGCGCGGTTCTTTACGCGATAGCGGGTCTGGAACATGTCGGAGCCGAAGGGCGACATCTTGATCTGCCCATCCAGAGTCTTGTCCTGGTCATCCGGGTGGACGAAGTCGTTGAAGCTGTTGAAATTGAGATCTTGGCTGTCGCGGTCGAAACCGAGCAGGTCGTACATCTCGGGAGAGTTGTAGGTCTCGCCGGTACGGTAGTCATGGTCCCAGGCGGCATAGCCGCCCGAGCGCAGCGCGAGGCTGAGACGGCGTTCATTCTGGATGGCGGTTTCGGCCTGCTCCAGGCTGGCGTGCCGGCCGATGAGCAGCATGAACTTCTGGCCCTGGTCTTCCCAGGTCTGGGGAGAAAAACTGATCGACCGCGACGTTCCCAGTGGCGGAATGTAGGAGACTTCGACCTTGTTGACGGTGCCGTCCGGTCCGTTCTCCGTCACGTTGCGGGCGGAGAGCGATCCGGTGCCGAACTTGACCAGCTGACGGCCGAGAAGTTCCTCGCGGGCACAGTTCCACTTGCGCAGCACGGCATTGGTCACGGCCGCAACCCGTGCTTCGGGCAGCAGGATGGCGAACATCTCGACGTTGGCCATGTCGAAAGCCCGCGCCAGTTCGGCGATCATTTCTGTCGCTGCAGCCATTCCGGACGACTCCCGTGGGCTAGGGCCAATGGTGACCAAGTGTCACCTCAAATCGTGAATACAGGGTTGATGGTTAATGCCGGATTGCGCCGATCTGGCCGCCAAGGCATAAGATTTGCCGGGGTTCGAGGCGGAGAGGCGCGGGCATGGACGAGAAATGGCAGAAGAGTTTCCCGGTGTCCTGGGATCAGTTTCACCGTGACGCCCGGGCCCTGGCATGGCGGCTGAATGGCGCCGGGCCGTTTCAGGCCATCGTGGCTGTCACCCGGGGCGGGCTTGTGCCGGCAGCCGTGGTGGCCCGCGAGCTTGGCATCCGGGTCATCGAAACGGTCTGCGTCGCCTCCTACGACTACGAGAAGCAGGGCGAGATTCAGGTGCTGAAGGAGATCGGCGCTGCCGTGGCCGGGGCCAAGGGCGGAGAGGGTGTTTTGATCGTCGACGACCTGGTCGATACGGGGGCGACCGCCAAGGTGGTGCGGGAGATGCTGCCCAAGGCCCATTTCGCAACGGTCTATGCCAAGCCGGCCGGCCGGCCGCTGGTGGATACCTTCGTGACCGAGGTCAGTCAGGACACATGGATCTATCTGCCCTGGGACATGGGGCTGCAGTTCACCCCGCCTATCGGGGGACAGAGGGCATGATGGACAGGCACGGGGCCG
Organism: Aestuariivirga sp.; assembly: GCA_041739715.1. Taxonomy (GTDB): domain Bacteria; phylum Pseudomonadota; class Alphaproteobacteria; order Rhizobiales; family Aestuariivirgaceae; genus Aestuariivirga. Next base: position 7,533 of record JBGSNJ010000077.1, on the reverse strand, counting down.
ACAGCTTGGACGACGCCCTGGCCGAGGCCATTTCCGGCTATATGGCCGCTCATCCAAATGCGCAGGCGATGCAGGATCGCGCCGCCAGGGTCATGCCGGGCGGCAACACGCGCACCGTCCTCTTCACCGCGCCTTTCCCGGTCCGTGTGGCAAGGGCCGAAGGGGCGCGGATCACCGATATGGACGGACATGACTATGTCGATCTGCTGGGCGAGTATTCGGCCGGTATCTACGGGCATTCGCATCCGCGGATCAAGGCAGCCATCGCGGAAGCGCTGGAGACCGGTGTCAATCTCGGCGCCAGCCACGGTCGCGAAGTGGCCTTCGCGGAGACCGTCACCCGGCGCTTCAACCTGGATCTGGTGCGCTTCACCAATTCAGGCACCGAAGCCAACATGATGGCGCTCTCGGCCGCGCGCTGCTTCACGGGCCGCCGCAAGATCATGCCGATGGAAGGCGGCTACCATGGCGGAACCCTCTACTTCAGCCACGGCGCCTCGCCGGTGAACGCCCCCTTCGATTGCGTGCTCGGCAGGTACAACGACATCGAAGCCACCCGCACGCTGATCGCTCAGCATGCGGACGATCTGGCCGCGGTGATTCTTGAGCCCATGCTGGGCGGCGGCGGCTGCATTCCGGCCGAGGCGGGATTCCTGTCGATGCTGCAAGAAGAGACCCGGGCGCGCGGCATCGTGCTGATCTTCGACGAAGTGATGACCTCGCGGCTGCATCCCGGCGGGTTGTCGGCACGCTTCGGCATCGAGCCGCACCTCAAGACGCTGGGCAAGTATGTTGGCGGCGGCATGAGCTTTGGCGCCTTCGGCGGCAAGCGGGAGATCATGGCGCAGTTCGACCCGACGGGGCCCAATCCGCTTCCGCATGCGGGCACCTTCAACAACAACACCCTGACGATGACGGCGGGCCATGCGGCAATGACGGAGATTTTCACGCCTGAGGCCTGTATCGCTCTCAACGCCCGTGGCGACCGGCTGCGTGATCGCCTCAATGATCTGTTCATGCGCTATCAGGTGCGGATGCAGGCCAAGGGCATCGGCTCGATGATGACCCTTCATCCGCTGGGCGGCGACATCACTTCACCTGAAGCGACAGAACAAGCCGATATCCGATTGAAACGACTTCTGTTTCTGGATCTTTTGGAGAGCGGCTTCTACATGGCCGAGCGCGGCTTCGTGGCGCTGTCGCTGATGGTCACGGATGAAGACTGCGACCGGCTGGTCGCGGCGGTGGAGCGGTTCGTCGAGCGGCGGCGGGCCCATTTGGGTTAGTGGATGACCGATGGAATGACGATGCGGGTCATCAGGCGCAGCGGCATCTTCCACTGGTCCGGCGCATTGTAGTTGCCGGCCAGGATCACCACCACCATCTTCAGGCTTGGGATGATGATCAGCCTTTGTCCGCCATTGCCATAGGCCGCAGCCCAGGCCTTGCCGCTGGCGGCGAGGGAACCGATCCACCAGTGATAGCCATAGCGCAGGCCGCTTTCCACATGTCCCCGGGGCCTGAAGGATGTTGCCAGCCAGCCAGGCGGCACCACGCTGTGGCCACTGGCGCGGCCGCGGTCCAGGACCATCTGGCCGATGCGGGCAACATCGCGTGGCAGCAGGCGGAGGCCTGAGGACCCCACGGGCGTGCCGTCCGCGCCCCGTACCCAGTCAAGGTCAGCAATCCCCAGGGGCGCAAAGAGCTTCGTGCGCGCATAGGCCTCCAGGTCTAGGCCGCTGCCGCGCGCAATGAGATCGGCCAGCAGTGCCGTGGCGCCGCCGCAATAGACCCAGGTGTTTCCCGGTGGCTCCGCCATGGGCCGGGTCAGGACGTAGCGGATGCGGTCAGGCGCTGCTTCCATCTGGATCTCGCTGTTCGCGGGGCTGTCGTAATCCGTGCCCTCATTCCAGGTGAGGCCCAGGCGCATGGACAGCACATGACCGATGGTGATGCGCCGGCGCAGCGGATCGCCATCGTCGAACTGCGGGTAAAGACCCATCAGACGCGCGCTGCTGGGCGGAACGATGCCGTCCGACCGGGCGATGCCGTAGAGCAGGCCAACCACGCTTTTCGTCACCGAGCGAAGGTCGTGCAGTTTTGCGGCGCTATGTTGGACAGTCCCGAGGTCCTTTCCCCAGACGGCGTCGCGGCCCTCGAAATAGCATTCGGCTGCCGGCCGGCCATGCCGCAGGATGAGGAGGGCGTGAAGGCCCGGGAACTCGCCGCGCGCCACTGCGGATGTCACCTGCACGGCGACATCCGGCTGCAGGCCCACCTGTTCGGGCGCGGGGTCCTGCCAGAAGAGCGGCAGTCCGGGCGGTGACATGAGTCCCATGTGGCCAGTCTGGAAGATCGCCTCCGGATTTGGAAGGGCCGGTGTCGCACTAGCCAGAGTCCACGCCCTGGAGTAATGTCCCGGTATATTGAACGCGCATTCAGTTTGTTTGGAGGCCATGATGCTGAAGCATGCCAGCAACCGTTTCGACGCCCAGGATCTATGGCAGAAGGATCACGACCACTTCCTTCATCCCTATACTCATTTCGACAGCTTCAAGCGGGAAGGGTCCCTGGTCCTGGTCGAGGGTGACGGCTGCTTCGTCACCGACGCGAGCGGCAAACGCTACTTCGACGGTATCGGCGGCATGTGGTGCGTGAATGCCGGCTATGGCCGCAAGGAGCTTGCAGAGGTCATGGCCGAGCAGGCTCTGCAGCTTTGCTACACCACCACCTTCGTCGACGTGACCAACGGGCCGGCGGCCCAGCTGGCCGCGAAACTGGCCAGCCTGGCACCGGGCTCGCTCAACCACGTCTCTTATGCCACGTCCGGCTCCTGCGCGGTCGACACCGCCATCCGCCTCGCCCATTTTTATCAGTCGCGGCTGGGCCAGCCATCCCGCCGCTATGTCATCTCGCGGCAGAACTCCTATCACGGCTCCACTTTCCTCGGCATGACGGTTGGCCGCCGCGACGGGGACCAGTCGGAGCATTTCAAGTACGTTCCCGATCTCGTGCATCATCTGTCTGCGCCCTATCCCTACCGCCGCCCGGAGGGCATGAGCCTCGAAGCCTTCAGCGACTTCCTGGTCCAGGAATTCGCCGACAAGATCGCCGAACTGGGGGCTGAGAACATTGCCTGCTTCATCGCCGAACCGGCACAGGCGTCTGGCGGCGTCACCATGCCGCCCCCCAACTACCTGCCGCGCATGCGCGAACTCTGCACCAGACATGGGATCCTGTTCATCGCCGACGAGATCGTCACGGCCTTTGGCCGACTGGGACACATGTTCGCCTCGAAGGACGTGTTCGGCATCCAGCCGGACATGATCCTTTGCGCCAAAGGCCTGACCTCCGGCTACATTCCGCTGTCGGCCGTTCTGTACACGGATCAGATTCATGACGTGATCTCTGCGCCCGATCCCGATGTCTGGTTTACCCATGGCTACACCTACTCGGGCCATCCGGTGGCCTGCGCCGTCGGACTGCGCAACATCGAGATCATCGAGCGCGAGGATCTTTGCGGCAACGCCGCGCGTGTCGGGGACTACCTGGAGAAGCGGTTGGCGACGCTCAGCGACCTGCCCATCGTGGGCGATGTCCGCGGCCACCGCCTGATGATGTGCGTGGAATATGTGCGGGACAAGAAGACTCGCGAGAAACTGCCGGATTCCGTCAACATCTCCCGCCGCATCTCCGCCGACTGCGAGGCCCAGGGACTGCTCGTCCGCCCCATCGGCCACCTCGACGTCCTGTCGCCGCCGTTGACCATGACGGTCAAGGATGTCGACTTCATCGTCGATGCCCTGCGCCACTCGATCGAGAAGGCCACGGCGGAACTCAAGGCGGAAGGGATCATCTAGAGGTCAAGCAGGTAGATGTCCTCGGGCCCGTCGATCTCGTCGATCTGGGAGCCGATCCTCCGTACACCGAGTTTCCGTGCCAGCGCGAGCGATGCCTCGTTGCCGGGCGCGATCGACAGCCGTAGCCAGCGCAGGCCTCTGGCAGAAGCAAACTGGGCGTAGCCGCGCACCATTTCGTAGGCATAGCCCTGGCGCCGCCATGGCGCGAAGATCGTGTAGCCGATCTCCACCAGCGAGCCGCTCTCGCCGTCCTGCGTGTGGAGTTCTGGCACAGCGTGAGCATTCATGTGGCCGACTACCGTGCCGCTGCTGCGCAGGCAGATGGCGCGGATCGACCACGGTGCATAGCCGGGATCGGCCTTCCACTGGTTGAGACGGAGATCTGCCACCCAGGAGTCCTCGAACCAGTCTTCGGTCAGCTGCGTTCCGATCATCCGGCGGCAGGCCGGCATGTCCTTTCCCACCGTTGCCACCAGGCCTGCAAGCGGCACCAGGCGGAGGGTGACGCGAGGTGTCTCGATGTCGATCACAGGGCGGCCCGCAGGTGGCGCGCAAGATTGCCCTTCGCCCCGGCGCTGACGGCCGGCAGGCCCAGCCAATCTGCCATCAGCTTGAGCTCACCGGCCATGGCCTCGGCCGTGGCCTTTGGGTCGGCATGCAGTTCGTGATGGCTGGCATTGGCGCGCAGTACGCCGCCCTGCCGGTCGGCCTTGAGGCAGACGCGGCCAACGATGCGGTCGCCCATCAGGAAGGGCAGGACATAGTATCCATACTTCCGCTTCGCGGCGGGCGTGTAAATCTCGATGCGGTAGTGAAAGTCGAAGAGGCGCTCGGCCCTTGCCCGCTCCCATACCACCGGGTCAAAGGGCGAGAGCAGGGCGGTACCGCCGGCCTTGCGCGGCATGCGGGCGTCGCGGTGCAGATAGGCCGCGTGCTTCCAGCCTTCGACGCTGACCGGCAAGAGTGATCCGTCCTCGACAAGCTCCATGAGCGCTGTCTTTGTCTCGGCAACCGGCAGGCGGAAGTAGTCGCGCAAGTCGAATTCGGTGCCAATGCCGTGCGCACGCGCAGAGAGGTCCAGAAGGCTGCGGATCGCATCGGATTCCCGCGGCGTATCGCGGGCGAGGATTTCCGGTGGGATCACCCGTTCGGGTATATCGTAGATGCGTTCGAATCCATCGCGCGCCGCTGTCGTGACCAGTCCCTGGTCGAAGAGCGCCTCCAGCGCCATCTTTCCGCGTGACCAGCCCCACCAGCCACCGCCGCTTTTTCCACCGTCCGGAACCTCGCTCGCCACTGTCGGGCCATTGCGTGTGACGAAGTCGAGGGTGGCCTTCAGGAACGCGCGGTGCTCGACGGCGAACCGGTTCATCGACGCGTAGGTGCCGCGGCCGTCACGGGCCCGCTGCATGCGCCAGCGCATGAGGGGATGCAGGTCGAGCGGCAGCAGGCTGGCTTCGTGCGCCCAGCACTCGAACAGGGCACGCCTCTTCTTGCCGAAGGCGCGGTCATCGAGCGTCGCGTGTTCATAGTTGCCAAGCCGTGAGAACAGTGGGAGGTAATGCGACCGCACCAGGACATTCACGCTGTCGATCTGCAGCAGGTTCAACTGGCGGACGGTTCGGTCAATTCGCGACCAGCCGTTGCGCCGGTTGCGGTCCTGGAACGTGAATCCTTGCGCAGCAAGCGCGATGCGCCGGGCCTGAGCAATCGAGAGCGAAGCGGTCACGACAGGGCCTTCTCGAGAGTCAGCCACATCTCCGAGAAACCTGACCGCGCATAGAAGCGGCGTGCATCCTGGTTCGCGGCAAGCACGCCAAGCCGAATCCATCTCTGCCCATCCGCGCGCGCGATCCCTTCGCATGCCGCGATGAGAGCCCGGCCCAATCCGTGCCCGCGATGGGCACTGAGGACGGCCAGATCGGAGACCTGACTGAAAGTGTAGAGGACTTCCTCGCGCTGATCGGCCGATGAGACTTCGACGAGCAGGCAGGCATAGCCGGCGACCACGCCATCCACCTCCGCAACGAGCAGCCTGCCCTTGTGCTTCTCGACAGAGGCCAGAAGCTCCCGGATGTACCAGTCGCCGATCTCCTGGGGTGGCTTCACCCGCTCGTCGAACTGGCGCTCGTGACGCTGCAGATCGCGAATGATCGCGAGGACGCCGGCTAGGTCCGCGTCCCGGTAGTCGCGAATTGTGCAGGGGTCAGGCAGCGTCGTTCCAGGCGGCCTGCTCAGGCGTTGACTGTTCCGGCCGCAGGCGGGCGTTGAAGCGATAGAGCGTCGAGCAATAGGGGCAGACGATCTCGTCCGCCGTTCCCATGTCGATGAAGACATGCGGATGGTCGAAGGGCGGCTTGGCCCCGATGCACATGAACGTCCTGGCGCCGATCTCGATGGAGGCCAGCCCCATCTCGTTCTGGAAGTGCGGTGTTGCGCCCGATGCCATGATGAACCTCGACGATCTTGTCTCGCGGGGCGATTAGCATATGTTCGCGGTGATGCACAAATTCAATTCCAACGGCGTCGAGATCGCCTACGAGACTGCGGGCGACGGACCGCCCATCCTTCTGATCCACGGCTTTGCTTCCACGGGCCGGGTGAATTGGTGGGACACGGGATGGGTCAAGACCCTGACCGAGGCCGGCCACCAGGTGATTACCTTCGACAATCGCGGCCACGGCGCCAGCCAGAAGCTCTATGAATCGCGGCTCTATCCTGCGACCGAGATGGCCGAAGACGCACGGCGGCTTCTCGATCATCTTGGAATCGTCCAGGCCGATGTCATGGGGTATTCGATGGGAGCGCGGGTGGCGGCCTTCCTGACAATCAGCCATCCCGAACGCGTGCGGCGTGCCGTGTTCGCCGGTCTTGCGTCGCGGATGATCACAGGCGTTGGCGGCGGCGAGGCGATCGCTAGGGGGCTGGAAGCCGCATCCCGCGACGAGGTGACAGATCCCGGCGCGCGCAGCTTCCGCATCTTTGCGGAACAGACCCGCAGCGATCTCAAGGCACTTGCCGCCTGCATCAGGTCGTCGCGCGAGAAGATCACGCTGGGCGAGCTGCGTGGCATCACTGTGCCCGTCCTCGTGGTGGCGGGCGACAAGGATGACGTGGCAGGTGACGTCGATACCTTGGTTGTGGCCATTCCAGGCGCCAGGGGCGTCGTGCTGCCAAACCGGAATCACATGAACGCCGTCGGTGATCGCGGCTACAAGGACGCGGTGCTGGCGTTCCTTGCGGGCTGAACCGTCAGCGGCCCTCGAATGCCGGTGTCCGCTTTTCTGCGAAGGCTCGGCGTCCCTCGGCATAGTCGGCGCTGTTGAAGCAGGCGGCAGCACGTGCGGCAACCTCGGCAGACGTCTCATGCCCGGGCCGTGCGGCAATCAGGTCGATGGCGCGCTTGGCGTGAAGGATCGACAAGGGCGCACCGCCGGCGATCTCGCCACAGAGCCTTCGCGTCTCGGACTCGGCATCCGCCGCGAGCCGGTTGATCAGACCTCTCGCCAGAGCCTCCTCCGCCTTCAGGCGGCGGGCGGTAAACAGCATCTCCTTGGCCATGGGGGCTCCCACCGTGGCCACCAGGTCGCGCAGGCCATCCAGCGGATAGGCGAGGCCCAGGCGCGAAGGCGGCAGCGCGAAGAGCGCGGAGGCGTCAGCCACCCGCAGGTCG